>BNTP01000105.1 GCA_025996695.1 Bacteroidia bacterium
ACCGGCCGGAAGTAATTGGACGGTTTATGGTTTTATCAACGGCGACGTGGTGCATATAGCAGGTAGTATTGTGGAACAGGTGGAAGTAAGCAGCGAAAGTGTTCACACCAATCTCAATACTAACAATGACCCGAATTATGGTGTGAATCTCACGGTGGACACTCCGCTGGGTAAAAAGATAATCCCGTATAAGGATCAGGTGGATGATGCGATAGGTACGCTTGTTCCGCGTTCAATTAATTCGGACAGTAAGTTGGTTCACGGATTGTCAACTACGGCAACGGCCGGTGATGTGACGTTGGATGTGACGTCTACTGATTTGCAAACAGGAGTTGATGCGACGGTAAGCAACAGTTTGCCTGTTGCATCTGAAACTCAGGCGGGTGTTGTGAACGCATCTTCTATTGCGGCGTATAATCAAGCGGTTATCGACGTCAATTCATTGAAAACGGTTGGCGGACGATTTGTTGCGAGCTTTGCAACAAAAGCCGATTTGGATGCGTATACGGTACCGGCGACGGCGAATGAGAATGATTTTGCGTTTGTTCAAACCGATGAATCGCAGGGCGGTCAGCGAACGCGTTATTTTCTTACCGGTAGCCCGTTGGCATTCGTTCTTGGCTATGTCGAAGAAGAGGGGTTGTTCACAAATGGTACTCAGGGATATATCAAAGGCTCTACGTCGAACGGTCAGATATATGCAGAACCGGACGGAACGGGGAGCCTGAATGGTTATGATGCAATGATTGACAGTATCGGGAATCGTTTGCCAAATACGACTAAATACGCCTTGTCTGATTCCGTGGGGGGGAATGCTTTGATGGCTGAAAAAGCCACTAAAAACAGTGCCGGTTATTATTTGACAAACTTAGCCGGAAATGCATTAATGTCGTCTCTTGAAATTACTAACGGGAAAGATCTGTTTACATTACTGACTGACGAGCGCTCCGGATTTCATTTTTTGGGATTTTACAACACTAATGGAATAACCTATATTAATGCACCGTCGCCGGGAGCAGGGCTTGTTCATTTTTTGTTTGGTATGAAATTAACAGGAACTAATAATTTTAATACGCTCATAGATGTAGACCCGTATGCGAACAAGATTTGGATGTATTCGCAGTATAATGCTGATCCTAAGTGGCGGTCGATTACGTTTAATTGAAAAAAATTGAGTATGGCGGTTTTGACATAGCAAATTTGCTCGTAACTTGTGCCGGAGGGTATTTGTAGAGGATTGTTTAACTTTTATAAATTAGTTTAAGGATGAAAAATATTGAACAAAATGCTTTTGATGTATTATCTCAAAAGCCGTATAAAGTCACTTTGGGCGGAAAGTCGTTTCAATTCAACAGAATTTCAATGAATGAACGCCAAGAAATTGCAGCGATTGCTGCTCGTTTGGAGTTACAAAATCATTTAGAAGCCGGTGTAAATATGCCGGAAGGCGAAGCATTGACAGAAGCAATTAATTGCGGAAAATACGGTAAAGAAATTGCTGAAATAGTATCAATCATAGCACATACAAAGGGGTTTTGCGACTATTTGAAAAAATGGCGCAGGGATCGAATTTTTAAGGCTGCCTACTTTGATGCAACAACGGAAGAGATCGCTATTTGCATCAATAAATTTTTAGACCAGGTTGAGCCTGCTTTTTTTTTAAGCATTTTAATTTCCCTGAACCGCCAAAACATTCTGAAACCGACGAAAGAGATAGAAGCGACAGCCCTTGGATAATTGAAGCTTCGATACTCAAAGCGTTTCCGCAATTCACTCGGGATTATGTTAGAAATGAGTTGAGTTATGAAAATCTTTTGCTTTTGCAATCTTCTATTCCACCATATAGGGGGATAGAAGAAGACGATAAAAAGACAAAAAGCAAAAAGACTTCCGACAAAGGAAAAGACAAAAAAGAGAATAAAAAAGGAATTAAACACTTCAATGAGGTTTTTGATTGGTTTTAAACTATTAAATATATTAAATATATTAAATATATGGCAATTCCACCTTTGCATTATGAAATAAGTGCGGATGACGAAAAATTTTTGGATGCAATCATTCGCGACGGTCGCGCACTTAATAATCTAACACGTGAAGCTGAACAGGCAGGTAGCGGAATAGAGGACGCTTTTAAGAAAGTGGCAGCCGTTGCAGGCATATCCTTTGGTATCGGGGCTATCAAAAACTTTGGCTCTGAAATTATCCGTGTCAGGTCAGAAATTCAGATGTTGGAGCAGTCTTTTACCGTCCTTTTAGGTTCAAAAGCCAAGTCGGATGTTATGCTTAAAGAAATCAAGGATATTGCCTTGAAAAGCCCGTTATTATTAACCGACACCTCGCAAGCTGCCCAAACATTGCTTTCATTCAACGTATCCGCCGAAAAAATTATACCTACCTTGCGCCAATTAGGCGATATTTCAATGGGAAACAGTGCGCGGTTCGGTGCTTTATCGCTTGCTTTTGCTCAAATGTCGTCTGCCGGTAAATTGATGGGTCAGGACTTACTGCAAATGATAAATGCAGGCTTCAATCCGCTGCAAATCATGGCAGAAAAAACAGGCAAATCCATTGCAACACTCAAAGAGGAGATGTCAAAGGGTGCTATTTCTTCTGAAATGGTTGCCGATGCTTTTGCCGCAGCGACGGCAGAGGGTGGAAAATTCCATAACATGATGGAAACGCAGGCGAGCGGAATAGCAGGGTTGCAGGCTTCGCTGGGAGATGCGTGGATGAACATGCTCAACGATATGGGAGAAAGCAGTGAGGGTATTATTGCCGGAGGGTATAAAGTGGCTACAGGATTGGTTGAGAACTATGAGAAAGTTGGCAAGGCGATTGCGGCTATCATTGCTACTTACGGTGCATACAGGGCTGCCGTAGCTTTGAATGCAGTTGCGACAAACGGTTGGACAATCGCGCAAGCAGCGCAATATAAAGGTCTTTTGATGCTTGAAAAGGCTCAAAAACTTTTCAATGCCACCGCGTTAGCTAATCCTTACGTTTTCTTGGCTACTGTTATCATCGGAGTTGTTGCCGCGATGTGGGCATTCCACGATAGTAGCACGGCTGCCGAAAAAGCACAAAATAAATTGAATGATACGCTGGAAGAACAAAAAAACAAAAAGGATGCATTAAAAAACAAAACAAGCGAACTAATCGGAATTATCACAGACGAAACGCAGACTATTTATGCCCAAATCAAAGCGTGGAAAGAGTTACAAAAGGAAATGCCGGAATCGTTTGGAAAAATGACTTTGGAGGATTTTAAGAAATTGTCTCCCGAAGAAAGGAGCATTAAAATAAACATTGAAATTGAAAAAAAGAGCGAAGCGGAATTTGAAAAGTCAATCGAAGATCAAATTAAAAAAGTAGAACGCCTAAAGAAAGGGGTTGTACAATATGGATTTCAAGGTTCTAAAACAACAGTTATAGACCAAAAGGAGTTAGAAACGGCTGAAGAATTATTGATATTACTCCAAAAAGAGAAAAAAGAGCGTGAAGAAATCGCCCAAAAAGCCGAATTTGATGCAAAGCCTGCACAAGAACGCATTAATTATTATAATCAGGAACTTGAAAAACTTGAACAGGAAAAAATGAAACTGGACGAGTTGGCCGTGAAATATACAAAACTTGAAAATAGCACGACAAATATTACAGGTGAATGGGGGAGTATTAATTTAGAATCCATTCAATTGTTGAACAATTTGGATTTGATTGTTAGAAAACAAAAAGAAATGCAAGCCGGAAAGGCGAGTGTTGAAGCATCTATTATAGGCGATGGAGAAACCTATAAATCAGCATTTTCAGCAGCGGAAAAAGCGTGGAAAGAAGCTCAAAAAACACTTTCGGAAGCAAAGAACAAAACAAAAAAGGAATACGAAGATGCTTCCAATAATTTGAAAGCAGCAAAAGAGGCATTTGAAAAATTAGGCGGGAAAACAACAACTACCAAAGACGATGACCGAAGAAAAAATGAATTGCAAAAACAATTGGATGCTCAGCTAAAAATGCATGAGCAAGAACGCCAAAATGCCATTGACAATCAGAAATTTTATCTTGAAATGGCTCAAAAGGACACCGACATCATGAGCGACAGCTGGGAAAAGAAGTACAAGCAAATCGTGCTTAACCACGCCAAAGAGGAGCTTGAATTAAAACAGTTTCAAGAAAACCAACTGAAAAAGCAACAGGAATTTGAAAGGCAGCAGTGGGAGGCAGCGGGGAAAAAAGGAACATTCACGCCTGCCACAAAGACCATAGGGGACTTAACCGCAACGGATAAAAGTGGCAATTATGTTTTTCCGGATGTAGCTAATCAAATAAAAGCGATGACAAGCGCCGTAAAGGCTGAATTTGAAAAAGCGAATGCCGATTTTACGGAATTGTCCGAAAAAGCGGCAAATGAGGAGTTATTACGGCTTGACACTTCGCTTAATGCTGAATTGGTACGCATCAAAGAGAGTTATAAGGAGCGACTGGATGCTGCTAAGGGCAATGCAGCAGAAACGGCAGCATTGGAAGCAAACCAAGCCTTAGAGATAGCCACAGCAATGACCGATTCAAACATCCAAAAGTTGGAAGCGGATAATGAGTATTATGCTCAAAGCCAAGAGTTAGCAAGAAATAGCTATCAATTTGAAGCTGATTTGGAGTTGGCCAAACTCCAAAATACAAAAAAAACACAACAAGCAATAATCGTTGAACTTGAAAAACTTGCAGCGGCAGAAAAAAAGAGTAAAGGATTTGTTTCTAACAAAACGCTTGAAAATCTAAGGCAGGCAAAATTAGGACTTGAAGAAACAAATGCGGCAATTGCTAAGATGCCAATGAAGAAGTGGAACGAACTTTCGACCCAATTGAAAAAATGCAAGTCTGAAATTGACAATATCATTGGCTCAATGGACGGATTGGACGAAAGTACAAAGTCTGCTTTGCAGGCGGCTTCCAATATTGCCGGTGGAACTATTGCGATGATAGATGGAATTAAAAAAGTGGCAATTGATGCAGCGTTAGGTATCAAGGCTGTTGAAAACGCATCCGTCATTCTCGCTATTATCGGAGCGGCCGTACAAATTATTACCGCCATTTTCAACATGGCATCCAACGCGGAAAAGGCACATGCCGAAGCCCTTGAAAAAATACAAAAAAGCAAAATCGCCATGCAGCGCGAATATAATCTGCTGCTCTTGGAACAAAATGAGTTACTTCAAAAAGCGGTCACTATTTTTGGAACGGATGTTTACGGGGAGGCAATCGGATCCGTTGATCAGTACAAAAAAGCACTCTCTGAATTGAAAGAAGAGATTAAAGGAACGAATCCGATTGATTTGGGTAAAAAAATGGGTGCTGTAACTCTTTCTACCGGGAAATTTTATGTTGGATTTTACAAAGAGATGTTAGCCGATTATGAAAAAGGAGTATTAGGCCTTAGTTCATTGTATGTAAAAACCGGGCATAAAAAAACCGGACTTTTTGGATGGGGATCAGGTAAGGATATTTATAGCGATCTGCTCACTGTATTTCCTGATTTGATAAACGAAGCCGGTGAATTTGATAAAGAAGTTGCAAAAATAATCATATCTACAAAATCCGGGTTAATGAGTGAAGAAGATGTCGACACCCTGCAACACATGGTAGATTTGGCCGAACTGGCTGAAAAAGCATTTGAGGGCATGAAAGATTACCTGACAAGCATTTTTGGCGATTTAGGAAGCACAATGAGCGACGCGCTGACGGATGCCTTTAAGAATGGAACGGATGCCTCAAAAGTTTTTTCAGACAGCGTGACTTCAATGCTTGAAAAACTGGCTCAAGATATGATTTATTCCGTCACGCTCGCTCCTATCTTTGAAGAGGCACAAAAGCAGATGCTTGAAACGATGAAAGATGAAAAAACAAGTGATAAGCAAAAATTTGCAAAATACTCCGAGATAATGGAAGGGGTATTAGAGGAGGCCGAAGCCGCAAAAGAATTAGCCATGGATATGTACAAGGAATATCAAGATATAGCAAAAAAGAATGACATTGAATTGTGGAAGCCTGACGAAGAAGCAGAACGCGCCGGAATGTCAGGCAAGGGACTTGCACAGGCTTCGCAGGATAGCATCAATGAAATGACCGGAATACTAAGGGCTGGAAATATGATTAATCAGCAAATTAAGGAATGGCTGGATATTTTAACACCCAAAAGTTCGGAGCTGCTGGCTATCAATAACGAAACAAACTCACACCTGTTTTCATTGACAACGATTGCGCAAGATCAGCTTGCTACGCAGCGGCAAATTGAAATGAACACACGTAAAATTGAAAATATGAACAACGCGATAGTAGATATTCAATTGCACGGAGTGAAAATTATAACATAAAATGTCACAGGTAACAATAAATGGAATAGATATTGCAATATTTGGCGTAATTCTCACAAAGGACAGCTACAGCAATTTGTTTGCATATCCAACCCGCAAAGAGCCACTTTCAAATAAATGGCAGGATGAAGACGGGGCGGATGTGGATTTGTCTGATCCTGTTTTTGAGGCACGTACATTCAAATTGTCGTTTTATTCATATCCAAATGCCAATTTATACGGTTTTTTTGAATTGCTGATGTCGGAGGGGTACAAGACGTTTCAATTTGTTTCAATCGATTTACAGATGAAATTACGCTATAAATCGGAGCCTTCACGTAATTTATATACCGGCGGTGATACGTTTGAATTGCAATTTATCGACGATTTTCCAATGTCTTTTTTTCAATCATTTGAAACATTTGAAGAAACGGGCGTCAATCGCATGTTACCTAAACAGCCAAATTTCAAAATTGACGGCTTGGAGTTCTCTGAATATGGAATCGGAATTATAAAAGGTAGCAATGACTATAAAAATCCGGCATTAAAAGATCAGCTAACGCTCATTTATGAAACTGTGAGCGGTCAAACGTACAATGTAGGAACCGTAAAAAAAGAAAGCGGAAATATCGTGATTAAATGCTGGATATTGGCAAGCAATATCCAGTCATTGAAAAATAAATATGTATTATTTTTCAATAAAATAGCAAGCGAAAGCGAGAGAATTTTGGATACCGACAATCATGAATATACGTGTTATTATAAATCAGCAAGCGATTTCAAATTGTACCGGGACAGTGAAACTATCGCTTTGACATTTTCACTGAATTTTGTTGAAGTGTCAAGAAAGAAAAAAGAGGGGATTGAGTTTTGGGCAATCGAATATGATTTTGTAGTAAGTTAAACATAAAAATTTATATAAATGGAAGTAAGTAGGGATTTAATAAAGAGTTGGTTTGTTCGTTACGAAAAACCGTTAGAATCACAATTTCATGATTGGTTGGATTCTTTTTGGCATAAGGATGATGAAATAACAAAAAATGATGTCGGGCTTGGAAATGTCGACAATACTTCGGATGCCAACAAACCTGTTTCTACGGCCACGCAAACGGCGTTGAACAGCAAGGAAAACACTATTGCGCCCGGCACCACCGCGCAATATTTCAGAGGCG
>BNTP01000106.1 GCA_025996695.1 Bacteroidia bacterium
TCTTTCCAAGGGATTACCTATTTTGGACAACTTTTCTTTTGTGTGATCCGTGTCAAATAATCCCATATGTCCTCGTCTTTTGTACTGCATCTTACTACATTTTTATAGGTTGTTTATACACTGCAAAAATACGCATAATTATTTGATTGACAATGAATTAATTTTTAGAAATCCCCTAATGATATTTATTAAAAATTTCTGCAAAGGTACGATGCACTTGTGCCAAACTGCGGCATAAGTTGAAAAACTTTCAAAAGGGCTGTTTTTATTTTTTTTGTTGGTGTCAAATAATATCGTACCTTTGCAGAAAAAGCGGAGATGAAATATCGAAGAATATATTTAGACAATTGTTGCTTTAATCGTCCATTTGACAATCAGGAACAGCTCAAAATACGATTGGAAACAGAAGCCAAATTGTTTATACAACAATCTGTTTTGCTGGGAACGTATGAATTAGTTTGGTCGTATATACTGGAATTTGAAAACAATCAGAATCCTTATGCAGACAGGCGTAATGCTATTCGTGATTGGAAAGATGTTGCCACTGTGTTTTGTGTTGAGAATGAAAGTATTATTGAATTTGCAGAAAACTTGTCGTCGCTTGGAATAAAAGTTAAAGATGCCCTGCACATTGCTTGTGCGGTTGATGCCAATGCGGATTGCTTTATTACAACAGACAAAAAATTGTTGAACACTAACGTGAAAGAGATAAAAATCATCAATCCTCTGATGTTTATTAACGAATAAAAATATTGAATTATGTACACAGAAACTATTTTACGAGGCGAAGGGATGCGCATCCTTATTAATCATTTGGGATGTGTGGAAGCCGAGCGTTTCATCGCACTCATCAATCGCGAGCCGTTTGATTATACGGAGTGGCAACAAAATTTGTTTGCTAATGTGTCAGTCAAAGAACTTAGCAGTATGGCTATGCGTGATTATGACAAAGATACAGCAACTCACGCATTTTCCGTGAGGTCGGGGGTAAGCACTCCATAACGCTTCTCAAACATAATTTAGCCCGTTCGTGCTTCGGCACAAGCTCAAAAAAAATTACTTTTGGATTATTGAAAATTCTTTGTAAAACTTCAAGAGTGTGATGGTGTCGGTGCGGAGTTTATTCCTGATAAATGCCTTTATATCGGGGTTCACCAACTCGCCCAAGCCATCTAACAGGCTCTTGTTTGGCAGATTTTCCATTGCATCAATGCAATCTTGCAGATAATTCGGCAGTGATTTATCCATCCGTTGTTCGACAATTTCCTGATTGATTGGTGTTTGACGGCTCATAAAAAACCAACAGTCAAAAATATCCCTGTTTATAACGCTGCTCCTGTCCAACAATGCACAAAGTTTATTTGAAAACATATTGGATAAAGTCATTACTTTTATGTTGATACCCAATAAGTTGCAAATATCGTACTCGTTGTTGCCCGGACGGTTGGAAATCTCAATTTTCAATTTTCGTTCTGCAATGCCGTAATCAAGGACAATAATGCTTCCGTAAAATTTCTGCGCCTCATCGTGAATTTTGCCATATTTGAGCACAATTTTGCGTATTTTCTGATAAACCGCATCGCTTATGTCGGGAGTGAGCAAATTGAAGTCCAAATCAACCGAAAAGCGCGGCAATTCGTAGAAAAACATCAGCGCAGTTCCGCCTTTGAAACACAAGCAGTTAGCCAATTCGGCATCATTGTAAATGTCTTTCAGCACTTGCACCATATAAAATTTGTGTTTAGTTATATCTAACATGTTGAAAATAAATTAGTTACTGTTTTTATTAGCGTTTGAGAACCATAAATCGGCAGTAGTTTTGCAACCGTTTTTTTGTTCAAAATATGCAGATTGTCGAAATAAAAATGTTTGTTCAGATACAGCATATCCAAAAAAGCACGTTCCGGTGTGGCAATGTTTATATTGTTTTTGTTCAGTATAATACCTGCCGTATTGGTCAAAATTTCGCCTTTTATTTGACGGTATCGAAACGTGAGATTGTCAATTTCGGTTTCGCGCGAGAGGTACGAAACATTAGTTATTGCGCTGTCGTACTGAAAGATAACACCTGCCCGCTGCAAAACATATTCAAGCGAAATGTAAGTTGGCGGGTAGAGCAAACAAGCCATTTCTTCGGGTTTATATCCCTCTTTGGCGTAAAAACCTTTGCGCGGATTGAGCAACTTGCCGGTTTGCACATAGTAAAACAATTTCTTGTGCAAAGCAGAAGTTTTTGCATAGCCAAGCAGCAACGCTATATCGTTGATTCTGAATACTGTCCGTGAATCGCGATAAATTTCAAAAACAATGTCTTTCTCTTTTTCGTAAACCATACATCTAAATTTTTTAGACTATCAGTTCGCAAAGGTAAGTAAAATTTCTGAATTTTTCTTCGCTCAATGCGGTGATTTGAAATATTAATTGTAAATTTGCACCCGAAGATGGCTGACATTGTGGCTTGTTGTAGGACGATAAAAGTGTTGATAACGACAAATTTGAAAAATTCTAATGAAAGCAAAAGTGAAAAATAAAACGGTTACTCAGAAAATTGATGTTGTGAATCCGGCGGCGACAAAGCTTTTTACAATCGCGCCCTATCTCTACATCACCTTGTTTGCCGTGCTGGCAGCAGTGTGGCTGTATGTTTACAACCGTTATCAGATTTTGAACTTTCTTGAAGACGGACAACTGTTTCGGACAGATAAATATTATTTTTGGAGCTATTTGAACACTCCCGGCGGTTTGAGCCAATATATCGGTGCGTTTTTAACACAATCTTACCACTTTTTTGTTATCGGTGCGATAGTCTTGTCGCTGGCTATCAGTTCGGTTTTCCTCCTGTTTTGGAAAATTTGTGTTGCGGAATCAACGGCCATCGCAAAATCAGAAAAATCACACTTCTTCTTTGTTTTGCTGTTTATAATTCCCATTTTTCTTTTAGCGGCTTGCACCAATAGCCTGCACGTTCGACTGGGGCATATTGTGGGGATTTTGGTTGTATTGACTTTGTTTTGGTTGTACAAATTAAGCAAAAAAAACAACTTGAGGTATCTGTGGGCGGTTTTAGCTTATTTACTTGCCTACTTTATTGCCGGCGGACATGCTATTTTGTTGGTTGCTTTGATGGTTACGGATGCGTTGTTTTGCCCCAAGCAGCCACTCAATTTGAAAGAATTGCGGCTCCGGTCAGCCGTGATAACCGTTGTTTGGGCACTCCTAATTCCTGATTTCGCTTATAATCGGGTGTATGTGACTTCGTTGAAAACAGCCTATTTGTCTCAAACGCCTTTTGATTTGTTGGAAAACGATAAGGTTCTATTCTATTATATTGCATGGTGCAGCATTCCTGTGCTTTATGTTGTGTGGCGATGGATTGCATCCAAAAATCCCGTAGCCACAGTAAAGAAACCCATTCTTTGGGTTGTGCTTGGGTTTTTCGTGATTTTTCCGTTTATGTTTTGGCAATTAAAAAAGGTGACCGATAGAGAGACCGAATATGTGATGCACATAGCTTACGAAGTGGAGCGTGCGAATTGGGATAAAGTGCTCGAATTGGGTAAAAAAGAAGGGATGCGCAATGCGGTGCCGGTGGCTTATTTCACCGATATTGCGCTGTCTGAAAAGGGGCGATTGGCGTCCGATATGTTCAATTATCCGCAAACAGGCACCTACGGCTTGTTTATTGCCATGAAAAATCATTTTACAACGGCTCTCTATATGGGCGAATTGCATTACCGGTTGGGAATGATTCAGGAAGCAGAACATGATGCTTTTGAAGCCCTTGTGGTCAGTCCAACCGAGCACGGAGCGAAGGCTTTAAGGCGATTGGTTTATACCACGATGCTGCGTCGCGACACGCCCGGATTTGAAAAATACGTCGGACTCATGGAAAAATCGCCGCTTTATAGCCATTGGGCAAAGGAGCAGCGGGAGCATTATACGCACTATTTTGCAGATTCTTCGTATGTGATTCCGAAAACACCTCGCAATATCGCCACGACCAACTCATTTATGGTTGATTACAATGTGCCATTTCTAAATATGGAGTCTATTTTGCAACAAAATCCGGGCGATAAAAAAGCGTTTGAATACCTGATGATGTTCTTTTTGGCGCATCAGGATTTGATTTCTTTTTACAAAAAATGGGATGAATATTATCCCACCATGCACTACGACACGATGCCACGACATTTTGAGGAAGCGTTGCTGATTTATGCCGTAGCGACCAATCAACAAGCGGAAGTTCTAACAAAATATCCTGTCAGCCAAAGCACAATTGACCGTTTTGTTGCCTACGACAAGGAGTTAAAGACAGCCAAAACGAAAGTAGCATTGAATCTCTTGAAACAGAAATATGGCAACACCTATTTCTATTACCATCTAAACGCCAAGCCGATGCTGCTGGAAGATATTTATAATATGTCGGTTTATTAAACATTCCCATAAAATGAAACAGAGTAAACTTTTTTTCCTTTTGTTCGCATGCCTGTTATTGACGGCTTGCAACCGCGAAATTGAATTGTATAGCGAATCTGCAGAGCATGCGCGGATTTTTCCGGCGTATGAAAGTACTTATATTCCACATAATATAGCACCGTTCAATTTTCGCATCAAAGAAGTTGCGGATGAATTTCGGGTGCGATTGGTTGCCGGAAAAGATTCGTTTGAAATTGGTACGTCCAAAGACCTGAATATTCCACAAAGGAAGTGGAAAAAACTGTTGGGAGCACATAAGAATGAGCAACTTTTTATCAAGATTTTTGCAAAAGAACAAGGTAATTGGAAGAAATTCAAGGACTTATGTTTTACGATTGCCGAAGAATCGATTGACCCGTACATTGCCTACCGATTGATTGAACCGGGCTATTCGGCTTGGAACAAGATGGGGTTGTATCAACGCTGCATCGAAAATTTTGACGAATCGCCCATTATGCTCAACACGCTGACGGACGCCAATTGCATGAATTGCCACTCTTTTCACAAAAACAGTCCGGACAAAATGTTATTTCACATGCGAGGAAAACATGGAGGAACGATTTTTGCGACCAACGATGAAGTGAAAAAAATCAACACCAAAGCTCCGGGAATGGTGGGGGCGGGCGTTTACCCACGCTGGCATCCGGACGGGCGCTATGTGGCTTTTTCGACCAACGCCACCAGGCAAGGTTTTTTGGCAAGCCATACCAACAAAATTGAGGTCTACGATTTGGAATCCGACATAGTGCTCTACGACACAGAAAAAAACAGGATGCTGAGTCCGGCAATCCTAAATTCCAAAGACAGTTACGAAACGTTTCCTGAATGGTCGCCGGATGGTCGCTACCTTTATTTTTGTACCGCACCGGCGTTGAAAATGCCCGAAAACTATCAATCGTTGAAATACAGTTTGGTGCGCATCGCCTTTGATTCGGCTACCGAAACGTTTGCCAATCAGGTGGATACCTTGCTTTCAGCGCATGAAACAGGCAAAAGCGTTTCGTTGCCACGACTTTCGCCCGACGGCAATTACCTCATATTTTGCTTGTTCGATTATGGTACATTCCCAATATGGCATCGCGAAAATGACCTCTATTCATGGGACATAAAGTCTAAAGAATTTTCTAACATGACGGATGTAAACAGCAACGAAACAGATAGTTATCATTCTTTTTCATCCAACGGAAGATGGCTTATTTTCAGCAGTCGCCGCATAGACGGCAATTACACCCGGCTGTTTATTTCTTATTTTGACAAAAACGGAAAGGGTCACAAACCGTTTCTATTGCCACAAAAAGACCCTGATTATTATGATTTCCTGATGAAATCCTACAACATTCCGGAGTTTATGACCGGCAAAGTGAAAAACGCTCCGGAAAAATTCACAGAAGTCGCTTTGAAAGAAGCAGGGGAGGCCGTTTTCTATTGATATGGATGCCCTACGGGCAAATAGTCCGTTAGGACTTGCATATCAATAGAAGATGGACGCTACTTTCGCCGACTCAAACTAATTTGCGGTATTCCTGTGGCTGATTCAGGATAGACTACCACGCCGTTTTGAGAAAATGATACTAAGGTGATTCTTACTCCCACACCAAAATCCTGCATCCCACAGATTAACCCATCTTTTAGGCGTCCAATACCTTCAATATAGATTATATCATAAGAAAGTGTTATTCGTTTTCGTAAAATCGAACCAATCTCAACGAAATCAATTTTTTGAACTTGAACCGGTTCATCTTCTCCTACAACGTCTCCCACTTGAACTTGAAAATCATATAAAAGTTCTTCCGGCCAACCATCAAATTTGTGAAATATTTGCTGATTCGTTATATCCTCTCGGATATAGCTGATGTAAACGGAAGTGTCGCCTAACGGCGGAAGCTCGCGATTATATTCCATTAATTGAGTATATTTTATTCCTTCAATGATTGTATCATTTCCAAGTTCTATAATTTGATGTCGAGAAATGGAAGGTCTATATTGAACACGTTCTATCCACTGATTGCCGGGAATAAGCATCGGAATATAGGCGTGAGGAACGGTATCTTCCGCTACACCCGAAATATTTGGAATAGAATCCGCTTCTACACTAGCCTCCTTTTTAGTCTGAAATTCATCCATACCGGAAGCACAACTCATTAAGCCAAACAGGCCTACAATAAATAACATTCGTTTCATAATTTGTATATTTTACTGTCGCCGACTCAAACTAATTTGCGGTATTCCTGTGGATGATTCAGGATAGACCTGCACGCCGTTTTGAGAAAAAGAAGTTAAGGTTGTTCTTGATCCCACAACAGGCCCCCTAGATCCACTAATTAAACCGTATTCTAAACATCCAATACCTTCAATCCACACGACATCCGTATCATGATAGTCTTCATGTATTGGATGAAGGATCATTCTTTTGCGTGAAATTCCACCAATGTTAATAAAATCAATTGTTTCTACAGAGTGTTCAAAGTACTCTTCTCCTATTATGTCGCCCACTTGAAGTTGGAAATCATATAAAAGTTCTTCTTCGCCGTAACCATCTAAATAAAATACTTTTTGACTCGTTGTATCCTCTCGGATATGGCTGATGTAAACGTAAGTGTTGCCTAACGAAGGAAGCACGCGATTATGATATTCTATAAATTGAGTATATTTTACTCCTTCGATGATTGTATCATTTCCAAGTTCTATAATATTGATATGAGTACTGGGGTACGGACTCATGGGATTGCCATCAATACGTTCTATCCATTGATTGCCGGGAATAAGCATCGGAATATAAGCATGAGGAACGGTATCTTCCGCTACATCGGAAATATTTGGAATAGAATCTGCTTCTACACTAGCCTCCTTTTTAGCCTGAAATTCATCCATACCGGAAGCACAACTCACTAAGCCGAACAGACCGATAATAAATAACATTCGTTTCATAATTTGTATATTTTATAATTTTTATTTTTTTATTTTTCTTCCTGCATTCCGTCGAAATGGGGTGTTTCATTTTTTATCTTACCACTATTTTTACGCCCTCTGTTTC
>BNTP01000107.1 GCA_025996695.1 Bacteroidia bacterium
AAAATGTCCGACAACAAGTGCAAGCAACGTCCCTGCACGCGAGGGTCTTCTACCCCAGCCATGTAATAATCTATGCTATGTTTCATGGGGTGCAAAGGTAAGATTTTTTACGGAATTTTGATGCGGTGGCCCTGGCAATTTTTCAGTTGCAAGAATAGTACCGGCAAAAAAAGCCGCGCCTCGCGGTGCAGCTCCGTAATGCTTCAAATACTTAATACCCCAACTCTACATTAAAATTTACCCGTGCCCCCAAAGCATGAAACACCTTCAGAATGGTATCGAAGCGAGCGCAATTTAAACTGTTTTCCACTTTGGATATTTGGGCTTTTTGAACGCCAACGATTTTGCCTAACTCGGCTTGTGTCAAATGACGTTCTTTGCGAATGTCTCTGATGGTTTGCCCCAAAACGTCCAAGCGCAACTCATTTTCGAATAAGTCTCGCTTCGTTGTTCCTTTTTTGCCGATATGTTTATCGGTTATTTCTTCCAATGTAAATGTTTTCATACCGTATCACGTTTTTCTTTAACACGCCTTATTGTAAAGTGTTCGGAACTCCCAAATATCATCTTGCAACTTCTTAAACAGTTCTTTATCATTGGTCATCTGGGCTTTCCAAACATTGTAAAGTATTTTTTCTTTGGTTTTTTCGTCCAAAGTATCTAAAAAATCACCGGCTTCTTCAAGAAATATCACTCGAAACTTAGTGTCCATATTCTAATTTTTTGCAAAGGTAATAGTTTCTTTTTTAGGAAACAAATTTTTTGGCAAATTATTTGTTTGCAAAAATAGCACCAAGTAAAAAGAGAGCCACCCACGCGGGGCGCCCTCTTTCATTACTATATCAGCATGCAGACAAATTACTTAGGTCGACCGAGCCGCAGGCGAGCGGAGACACCTCACGCCAACAAGCCTTTTCAGTACGAATACAATATCCCGCAATCCGATTGCATCGCTCGGTAGAAACTACCATACCTCCACTTCTCATCTAAATCCCTGTCGTAACTAACAGGAATTTTTGTCGTGCACCTTCAATAACCTTTATTTTGCTCCAATTGTGGATTTTTGTCCAAGTCACCTTGGCGGAAAGGCAAATAACGATTGTCTTTGACAAATTTGCGCAGCTCTATTTGCTCTGTTGCTGCACTCACTACCGCCCGCAGTTCGGGAGTCGTTTCGGCATAATTGATTGTACCGGTGATGCGGGTCAGAGGCGTGTTCAGCACCGTTTCGGCAACCATATTGCCTGCGCTGTCTTTCCATCGCACGATGTCTGCACGGCGATGTCCTTCGCCCGCAAGTTCCACAGAACGTTCACGGCGAATCAATTCGCGCAAATCGTCTTTTGTAGCATATTTCGTCCGGTCAACTGCCGGCATTCCTGCACGTAGTCGCACCTCATCCAAGGCAGCATACACTGTTGCTGATGGCCCCGACAGTTCGTTTTCGGCTTCTGCAATGGTAAGCAAAACTTCTGCATAGCGGAACACAATGTAGCACGTGCTGGTGGAATAAAGGTCGTCATCATATTGCTCTATCGGTGACAAATATTTTGCCCACGTCAGACCTGTTTTGGAGGCGTTGGCAGCCGAATTTGGATGGTTGGGGTTTTTGCTTCCATCGGGCAAAACTGTCTCAAGAGTATTCAATACATCATTGTAACTGCCTGCCCAATCCTGTCCGGGATACAGCACCGTCATGGCCATGCGCGGGTCGCGACCATTGAACGGATGTGTGGCATCGTAACCGGAGCCGGTTTCTTCTTTAGTTAATCCGTTGCTCATCTCGTAGAAGTCAATCAAGTTCTGCGTAGGCACAATGGACGACCAACCGCCGTCGCCGTTATTGGCTACGGTCACAATCCACTCGTCAGAGAGATTTTTCTCGTGCTGCACAGCCCATATTATTTCTCTGGAGTCTCTTCCGGCAAGAGTAAACACATTGCTGAAATCGGGATCCAGGTCATACTGACCAAGGGCTTTAATAGCATTGGCAGCATCCAGAGAGCGCTGGTAGTCGTCCCAATAGAGTGCAGAGCGCATTTTCAACGCAAGAGCCGTGCCTTTAGCTATGCGTCCTCTTGCGTCGGGCACATCGTAAATATCTGCCAAAGCGGCATCTATTTCATCATAAACATATTTCTTAACATCAGCTTCCGTATTGCGTGGCACTTTTGCTTCATCACCGTCTTCGAACTGCGTGATGATGGGCACTCCACCATACCAAAAGTTCATTTTGAAATAATCGTAGGCGCGGATAATTCTTGCTTGCGCAATCATATCCTTCTTTTTTGCATCATCGGCAAAAGAGATTCTATCAATGTTATCCAAAAAAGTAAGCACTCGACGAATGCGGGTAAAATTATAGAAGCTTACTGTCGCGCTGACTGTTAGACTGCCGTTGCCCGTTGGCTGGTAACCGGAACCTTCTTCGTGAAAATTATAACCAATATCTGAGGCGCAGTCGAGAAAGAAAAATTCCTCGCCCCATATCCAACTGCTATAGCAGCCGGTAAGAAATTTCTCTGCATCGTCCTCGGTTTGCCAAGTGGTTGTCGGCGACAACGCATCTTTGGGGACTGTGTCCAAAAAATCTGAACACGACCCGCACAGCAGTAAAAGCGCTAAACTATATATATACTTTTTCATATTTTTTTATTTTTTATTGTTTAATATTAAAACGTCAAATTAACCCCCAACGAATGTGTCCTTATGAGAGGATACGATGATGAGCGGGCACTGGCGATTTCCGGATCAATATTGATTGGCATGTTATCAACGGTAAACAGATTTTCTACCGAATAATACACGCGCAATTTGCCTACACCTGCCTTAGCCAGACACGGTGCCGGCACATTGTAGCCCAATTGCAGATTTTTCAAACGCAGGAAACTGGTGTTTTGCAGCCAAAAAGTGGATCGGATGGCTTGCGGATCGTTGTTTGAACGTCTTGCATTATATACGCGGGGCATGGAGGCATTCGTGTTTTCGGGTGTCCATGCATCCAGCCAGGCAGTTGACGGGTGAGTGGCATCGCCACGGAAATCTCCGAACGCTTCTTCCGTGAAAATTCGCGCCATCTTAGCTGCTCCTGAGAACTGCAAACCGAGGTCAAAATCTTTGTAGCCCACCGTTGTGTTCAATCCGAAAATGTAAACCGGATTGGTGGAGTTGCACAGCACACGGTCGTCCGCATTGATTTTGCCATCTTCATTAGTATCTACATAGCGGATGTCGCCCGGCTTGAACGTGTAACTAAACATGGTTGTGCCGTTGGCTTTGTTGTATTTGGCAGTAAACTCGTCCACTTCGGCTTGCGATTGGAAAAATCCATCTGTTTGATACACATAATAAGAAGAGATGGCGTTGCCTATTCTGTTGATTTGATAACCGTTGTCATTTATGATCTGCTTTACGCCGCTCAACTCCAATATCTCATTTTTGTTGTATGATAAATTACCGGTAGCCTGCAAACTCCAATCGCCCCACCTGTTGTTATAGCCAAGGCTTAATTCCACGCCTTTGTTGCTCATAGAACCTACATTATCCTTGTAAGTGCCGAGTCCAAATTCTGTAGGCGCGGGCACATCCATAATAATGTCGGTCGTTTCGCGATCATAATAGTCAACAGACAAATTCAAGTGCGAAAGAATGGTCGCATCTATGCCTAAGCCATAAGTGCGGGATTTTTCCCACGAGATTCCTTCCTTGCGAAAAGTACTCTGATAGTAGCCGCTTTCCAAACTGCCGCCAAACATATTAGATCCGCCAAGATTGTAAGTGCTCATATAGGGATAGTAATCGTCTAATGCGTCCTGATTACCAAGCAAACCCCAAGAGGCGCGAATTTTCAGGTTAGACAGCACGTCCTGTGTCTTTTCCATAAAACTTTCTTCGCTAAGACGCCATCCGGCAGAAAATGATGGGAAATAGCCCCAACGGTGTTTGGGCGAAAAGCGAGAGGAAGCATCCGCGCGGATGTTGGCTTCCAACAGATATTTGTTGGCATAGTCGTAGTTGATTCGCCCAAAGCCGGACAGCATCGCCAACTCGCGGGTGAAACCGCCGTTTGTGCGTGTAGATTCAGCACCGGCATTCATATCCGTGAGGTCGTTGTTTGGGAAACTTTTGCGCCCCATAGTGTTTTCGCTGTAATTGTATTTTTCCGTATGCCAACCGGCAAGAACTTTCACGCCGTGCACGCCAAATTGTTTGTCATAGTTGAGCAAAGCATCAAAATTGGTGCGGTCCCAAAGATAAAACCGCTCATCGAGTGAATTTGGACCTTGATATTTGGACGGATTGTACTGAATATCCTTCACAAACATCTTGAAGTGTTGAATATTGCCGATATATGCGCCTTGTAGCGTAAGTTTCAGTCCATCTGCAATCAAATAATCAGCGGCAACCAAGCCTGTAAAGTTTTGGTTATATCTGTCCACTGTTTGCTTGAGGTCAAGCGATGCTATCGGATTGCCATCAGACATCGTGCCGTAGTTGCCGTCTGCATCTTGGTTTACAATCCAGGGCGCAATGATGTTGAGTTGGCGGATAACTTGGTCGCTGCTGGTGCCCGACGCATAGCCGGTGACAGGGTCTTTATAGTCGTTTTTGATATACGCCATGTTTACCCTTGCCGTGAGTCTGTCCGAAAGCTTGAAATCCAAATTGGTGCGCCCGTTGAATTGCTGCCGCTCGGCATTTCTCAAAATACCTTCTTGCTGCAAAAAGCCCACCGATGCCACGTAGCTTGCATTTTGTGAACCACCACTCACGCTCACATTGTGTTGATGCTGATAGCCGTCTTGGAATCCCAGCCCATACCAATCGGTGTTGGGATGTCCGTAAGGATCGGAACCGTTTTTGAACTTTTGAAGATCGTCATCGGTAAAGCGAGCTGTTTGCCCATCTTCTGTCAACGCTCTGTTATACAGGCGGGCTTGGTCGTAGGAACTCAAACGGTCTACTAATTTTGTTGCCGTCTGAACGCCATAAAATCCATTATACGACACAACAGCCTTGCCCTCTTTCCCACGTTTTGTGGTAATCAAGATGACCCCGTTAGAGGCTTTGGAGCCATAAATCGCAGCCGACGCCGCATCTTTGAGCACCGATATGCTTTCAATGTCGCTTGGGTCGACGGAGTTCATCGTGCCGCTCTCCACCCCGTCAATCAGGATGTAGGGGCTGGCGTTGTTGAGTGTGCCCACGCCACGCACACGGATAGTGGCTCCATCCTGACCGGGTCGACCTTCGCCCAATTGGATGGTTACGCCTGACATCAAACCTTGAAGCGCCCCGGATACATTCTGTATCGGCCGGCTATTTAAGGCTTTGGAGTCCACCGTCGAAACAGCGCCGGTCAGGTTTACCTTTTTTTGCACACCATAACCCACGACCACCACTTCTTCCAGTGCATTGTCGTCCGTTTTTAATGTAATGTTGATTGTTGATTGCCCGTTTACGGCAACGGATTGGGTGGCATAACCCAAATAACTAATTTCCAGTGTGGCGTTTGGTGACACCTGCAAGGTGTATCGTCCATCCACATCAGTTGCAACTCCATTTCCGGAATTTCCTTTTTCGGTGACACTTGCGCCGATGATGGGTCCATCGGCATCAGATACAATGCCCGATACGGCGATTTTAGCGCCCTGTGGGGACTCGGCATGTACGGGCAATACCCCCCCCCCCCCGAGCGTCATGACGGCAATACAGAGCATTGCTGTCGCAAAATTACTAAACTTTTTTTTCATGTCCTATTAAATTAAATTGATACTAAAACGTACGAATTTTTTGTTTTTTTATAAATCCGCGCACAAATGTAAGGTTTATAAATGTTTTTTGCAAATTTTTTAACATATAATTTACAATACGGGGGTAATTTGTCCCAGACCGGCTAAAAAAAATTTTATGATTATCCGCAATCATACCACTTGGTTTTCGCTCCTTGTCCCGCGGGACAGCATGTGCATAACCGTAGGTGGGTGATGCCAAGGGCTGAAAGCCCGATAATCAATAGCGTAGGGCAACGCCCTACGGGGGATGGCACCGCGCACACGCCCGAAGCCGACGTCAACACCTCCTGCTGACACGCCTTTCTATGGCGTCGCGTTGGCCAACACGCCTTTCCCACGCGACTATAACATCTCCGCATGGTAGGCATGCACAGCTCGGTAGAAAATTATTGCCTCCACACCTCGCTGCATGGTAGGTATGCAACCCAAATCGCCAATGGCCGCATACCTACCATGCGGGGCACATGAGGCATGGTCGTTTCTACCGAGCGATGCAATCCTAACGGATTGCTCGGGCAAAATAATGAACAATGAATAACGAACAATGAATAATTAAAAATTAAAAAAAGCATGAAAACAAAAAACATTTGTTTTAGCCTGCTCGGCCTGGTGGCTTTGAGCAGCAGTTGCGCAACCGATTTGTATCAAAACAATCCGGTGCAGAGTAGTGGGAGAGAGATTTTCTTCAAGACATTCGCGGACAAACAGCTGCGCGCGAGTGTGACCACTGCAGGGTCGATGACTTCGTTCACCACCTCGGCATGGAGCCATTCCACAGGCAGCGCTTATGATGGTTATGTGCTGAACGGCGTGACCGTGACGCGCGGCGAAGAGGATGGTGCAGGTAAAAACAATTGGGACTATTTCCCCAAAGCCAACTGGCCTGCAAAAGACTCCATGGATTTCTTCGCTTACTCGCCCGCGTCAAGTGTGAATGTGACGGCAGGTCTGAAACAGGCGCCCTCAGTCACGATTCCTCCTGCCGCCGGCCCCGAGATTCAATACACCGTGCCGGGATGGAACGGCGTTGATCAACAAGAGGATTTCATGGTGACTAAAAGTGTGGATTTGACTTTTGCAAGCAGTCCTACCGTGCATTTGAATTTCAAGCATGCTTTGTCACAAATTGTTTTCAAGGCTCAAAATCAGAACAAAAACAAGACGTATGTGATTAAAGAATTGGCTTTGAGTAATCTGAAATCGAAAGGAACGCTCAACATGCTGGATTCGGTACCGAATGCAGCAGATCCATTTGAGCATACTCCGGGAGCATACGACGTTGCTTGGAAAGCACAACACGATTCGGTTACATACAAAGTGGATCTTGGAGACACGTATGTGCATGTGCCTTTCGGCACCGCGAGCACCTCTTATACCGATGTTACCAATGCGAGTAACGGCTTGATGGTGTTGCCGCAAGAAACCGTCTTAGGAGCCTTCACCGGCAGCACGCCGGAATATGGCACGGTTGCCGAAATAGCCGCTACTCCAGAGGATGCATCCTATTTGTACGCCACCATTGCCGAAGTGGATTACCTCACGAA
>BNTP01000108.1 GCA_025996695.1 Bacteroidia bacterium
TGCTGTTGCCTCTTGAAAGGTTTTTTCTTGGCTCTGTCAAAGCGCGTCACGCTTTCTTCCAAAATATCTTGATATTCTTTGGGCGCTTGTGGCGTTTTGCTTGCTTCGTTCAAAACATGCGGTTTTTCACCATTTTTATTCATTCGAAGCACTTCAAATGCACGTTCTGCCGGAATAGTTACCAAATTGGCAGCAAAATGTTTATTGGTGGAATATTGCATCGAACCTTTGAACACATCTGTCTTAAAGTGGTAATAGGTTGCATCCAGCGTTTCCAACGGTATTTCATGTGGCGGAAACTGTTTGCGAGCTTCGGAGTAGGCATCCACTTCAAAATTAAAACAGCATTTCAGTTTTGCACATTGTCCCGCCAATTTCTGCGGATTGAGCGAAATATCTTGCAAGCGAGCGGCATTTGTGCCCACCGACACAAAATTATTCATCCACCCCGAGCAGCACAATTCACGTCCACACGGCCCCATACCGCCAATACGCCCGGCTTCTTGGCGAGCACCAATCTGTTTCATTTCGACGCGTACATGAAACATATCGGCTAAATCTTTAATCAGTTGGCGAAAATCGACCCGTCCGTCCGCGATGTAATAGAAAATAGCCTTGCCGCCATCGCCCTGATATTCCACATCGCCGATTTTCATTTGCAGACCCAAGCTTTCGGCCATTTTACGTGCACGAATCATCGTCTCGTCCTCTTTCGCTTTCGCCTCTTCATATTTTTCCATATCGGCGGGCTTGGCAATGCGATACACCCTTTTTATTTCCGTATCGGGTTTTATGTGAGCTTTTCGCATCTGCAAAAGCACCAACTCTCCCGTCAACGAAACGGTTCCAATGTCGTGCCCGGAAGAGGATTCTACAGCAACGGCGTCGCCTTTGACCAAATCTAACTTATTGCTGTTTAAGTAGTAGCCTTTACGTGTATTTTTGAATTGCACTTCTACATAGTCCGTCATATTTTGTGCTTCAGGAATGTCGGCAAGCCAGTCAAACGTGCCAAGTTTGCCGGATTGTTTGATGCAGCTTCCCCCTTTTTTAGGGCATCCGGGGCAACCTTGACCATTATATAATATGTATCCCATTGTTTTTGAATTTATTAAATCGCCAATAAAGCAATCGTGGGACAAAGGTATGAAAAAGATTTTAGAGTTGCAAACAAAGATTTAAACGTTTGTCCTCCAAATAGACATATCCCAAGACAAAAAGAACGCATTGTATAATATGATTATAGCCAATCACTTCGCCTTTGTAATGCAATACAAAGAGGTGTATCAGTAAAATAACCCAAAAAAACACATCATTCTTTTCCTTCTCATACCGCGATCGCCACGCTGCGCGTATTGGTTCAATAAAAAACAACAATTGGAAATATACCAACAATAAAAAATAAAAAACACCGCCATAGATTATTTGAAGCATATAGCCGGCATCCGTTATTTTGAAAAGACTATCCCTTACGCCCATACAAAATCCGGTTCCCCGCATCCAAACATCCATCGGCAACTCATAATACATGCGTTCGAGAGCCTCTGTAGAGCTTGTTGTGAGTTTGTTTTCATCAATATATTTATATACAAACTCAAACGCCCAGGGCATGACATTTTCTTGAAAGTTGGTTAAATGGCTTTTAGAAACTAATTGAGAAGCCAGCACTACTACCACCAAAAGCATTCCTATGACTTTTGACAGAAATAAGAATTTAGACCCGAGCGTTTCTTTCGTGCAAAATAGAAAAATCAAAGCGGCAACTAAACCCACAAATCCGGTTCGTCCGGAAAGAATTACCCCAATCAACAATAACGCAAAGAGAATGTATTTTCCATACGTGGAAAATATTTTTGTGCGATAATCAGACACATAAAGCCGCATCCACAACATAAAGCAAATGCCATAAGTGGCAGGTAACGAAAAAAATCCGGCTCCCAAGTTATAGCGACGAAATATCTCCACATGACCAGGATTGACCGCGCCATAAACGTCTTGCTGCTGGATCAAAAAAGCGGCAATCGACTCATTCACAAATCCTGAAACAGCAATACAGGCTTGCACACACAACGTCGCGATGACTATTTCCGACAGGCGATCAAAAAGGGTGCTTTCGTCGCCTTCACAAAGAAATGGCATCACATAGAGCAAACATAACAAGAAAGCCAATTGCTCTACATAATCCTGTGTGTAGATCATGTCAAAAGCCACATGAAACACCGTGATGGAATAGACCACCAACGATACAACAGCTCCGGTTACAAGAATTTTGACACTATATGGATTAAAAAACTGCCCGAAAGGAATTTTTCGCCAGTAAAAAACATAATACAACGTGACAATCAATGCCGCATAAAGCTGCGAATAATAGAGGATAGGCATTCTAACATTGAATACAATCAAAAATAAAACCAACACGCGTAGTAAAAATGACATTATTAACTGTATTTATGTGTTAATGACTGTTTATAATAATTCCAAAAACCTTTTATATAGAGTTTACGCAACACCCTATTCGAGGGTATTTTATGCAACTTAAAAAAACGATAAAAACAGAGTTTGGACAATGCCGTTCGAAGAGCCAAAGACAGCGATTTATCATGTTCCGACACAGCTTTCAACAATGCAACAATGGTTTCTCCCAAAATCACCTGCTCATCAGCCCTCAATGGACAGAGTGGACTTGGTGAATTGGTAAAACAAGCATAAATAAAACCGGCTTCTGCATCCACAAAAAATGCGTATTCTGCAAACTGGGTACTTTGAATAGTTAGTATGTCTTTATAAAAAACTTCTGGAATAACATTAAATTGCGCCGTTGCGCTCAACTTACATATCCTGTAATACAATAGGACTTGAGGAATATTCCAACCCTTAGTGTGCTTCAAAAGTTCAACCCACAAAGCATAATCTTCTACTTTAAAACTGGGATAACGCAAATGAAAGCGATCTAAAATATCCTTGCATATCATTACCGTTGGATGAGCAAACGGGAGTTGTGTAAAAACTCTCGCCCTAATTTCCAAATCCGAAACCGGAAAATATTCACGCTTTCTACCGGCAATTCCCCCACCAAACACCTCAATATCACTTCCACAAATCCCGACATCCGGATGCGATTCCATAAAGTCGTATTGCACTTGCAAACGATGCGGCAACGCAATATCATCGGCATCCATGCGCGCAATGTATTTCCCTTTCGCTAAATCCAAACCGCGATTCAAACTATAACTCACGCCTTTATTGCCGTCGTTATGCACAACTTTCAGACGAGGGTCTGTGTAATCGGCCAATAGCGACGCAGTAGCATCCGTCGAGCCATCGTTGACGACAATGAACTCAAAGTCCATAAACGACTGACCCAAGATAGAGTCAATCGCCTCAGCAAGGTATTTCTCGCCATTATAGACCGGCATTACTACTGACAGGACGCACATGATAGAATTAACAAATTAAAAATTAGGAATTAGGAATTGGATGCAAAGGTAGTGTATTTTTTGATAAAGGCAAAATACAAATTCCCGAATTATTGTATTTTCAGGTTTTTTGCGTAACTTTGTCGAAAAATAATGAATCATGAAAAATTTGCCCATAGGAATACAATCGTTTAAGGATTTGCGTGAAAAAAACTATCTGTACGTTGATAAAACGGAAAGCATTTATCGTTTGATTACGTCGGGGAAAGCCTATTTTCTATCTCGTCCGCGGCGGTTTGGAAAGTCATTGCTTGTGAGCACTTTGGAGGCTCTCTTCAAGGGGCAAAAAGAGTTGTTTGAGGGACTTTGGATTGATGACAAGGTGGATTGGACAAAACTAAATTATCCTGTTATAAGGTTTGATTTTGGACAGACAACAAATACTGCGGCAGAAGAATTGACTGATTCCTTGTTTTGTTTTTTAACAAATACTGCTTCAAATTATGATATTGTACTTGAAAATACAGGACTTCCAAGTATGTTTGCCGAATTAATAAGCAAGTTACATCAATCCGTGGGGCAACAAGCGGTTGTTTTGATTGACGAATATGACAAGGCGATTCTTGATAATATGTTGACTCCGGAGGTTATGGAGGAAAATAAAAAAGTACTCCATGGCTTTTTTCAGGTGATGAAGGCTGCAGACGAACATTTGCGCTTTGTTTTCTTGACCGGTGTATCCAAGTTTTCAGGAGTGACGATATTTTCAGGCTTAAATAACTTAAATGATATAACTTTGGTTGATAAGTATGCCACCATTTGTGGTTATACACAGGAGGAATTGGAAACTAATTTTGCGGACTATTTGATTGATTTAGGTGATGTTCTTGGTATGTCGCACCAAGATTTATTAGACGCTATTCGTGAGTGGTATGATGGTTATTCATGGGACGGGAAGACGGCCATATACAACCCTTTTTCTACTTTATGCTTGTTTGAAAATAAACGAATTGCAAATTATTGGTTTCGCACGGGAACCCCTACGTTTTTGGTTGAATTACTTAAACAACGCAATCAACTCACCCCTATTTTAGAGCCTGTCATTTTGGATGATTCTGCTTTTGGTAGTTTTGACCCACAAAATATAAGTGAAATTCCATTGCTTTTCCAGACAGGTTATTTAACCATTAAGCATAGAAAACTCATACAGGGCATGGCTCAATACACGATTGAAATGCCTAATTTGGAAGTCAAAGAGTCGTTGCTTAGATACCTGTTAAGTGCTTACAGTTCTTTTCCAGTAGAGCAAGAATATAGCTTAAGGCTGCGTATGCAAAAGCAACTGTTTAGTCATGACGCAAGTGGTTTGGAAAAAAGTTTGCGCGAAATGCTGGCGTATGTACCCTACCAACTGCATATTGGTAAAGAGGCATACTATCATTCTTTGTTTCTACTTTGGCTTAAATTGCTCGGTTTTGATGTCGCCGGCGAAGTGAATACAAATAATGGGCGGATTGATGCCGTTTGGCAACTGCCTGAGCATACGATTATTGTAGAGATAAAATATCAAGTTCAGGAAGAAGATACATCCCAATTATTGGATGTTGCTATCCATCAAATAAGAGAAAAGCATTATGCCGAACGCTTTGATACCGGTGTAGAGTCGCGGCACGCCACGTCTCTGCTGGCAGTTGCGTTCGCGGGGAAAAATATCGCTTGCAGGATTGAAAGTTTATGATACAATAATTTTAGAAGATGAAACAGCACGACATGACAAAGTGGCTCAAGAAAATGTTCTTATTTCTTTTGCCTTTTCTTGTACTTCTAACACTATATGTGGTGTTAGACCCGTTTAAAGTGGTGAGAAAATATTCCGGTTATGATGATTCTGCCGAAGTGAGACTGGTTCTAAACCGTGATTATGTGAGTACGTGCACTTTTGAGAATAATTACCCTTCTCATAACTATGATTCATTTATATTTGGAAATTCCTGTTCCATTTTTTATGAAGTGGCGGATTGGAAATGCTATTTAGATAGCAACAGCAGGTGTTTTCATTTTGATGCTTCGGGCGAATCTTTATATGGAGCCTATAAGAAAATTAAATATCTCGACGCGAAAGGGGTGAAGATGAATAACGTCTTGTTTGTCGTGGATTATTCTCTATTGGAACAAGTGAAGCCGTCACAAGCGCATCTCAGAGCCATCTCTCCACAATTAGAAGGCAATAAAAACGCCCTTTCGTTTCAGTTAAGTTTCCTCAAAGCATTTTTCACGCCCAAATTTGTGCTTGGCTTTTTTGATTATAAAATTTTCGGAAAATTGAGAAGGTATATGTTGTCTTTACTTGACGCGCGCCCCACGCGCTATGAAGCAGACACCAATGAAATAAGCTATCCACATTATGAACAACTCATTGCACAGGACGAATATTATACATCTGAAAGAATGAGCGTGTTTTATGAGAGAGATTCGGTCCAATCGTTTTTTCCTCTCGTGATTAAGGCGTCGCAAAAGAAGATGCTGCGCGAGATAAATGATATTGTTCGAAAAAATAACGCGGATTTGAAAGTTATCATTAGTCCTCGCTATGACCAAAAAAAATTGGATAAACAGGATTTGATGTTTGTGCAATCGCTTTTTGGACAAGAAAGGGTATTTGATTTTTCAGGAATTAATGACTTGACCAATGATTATACAAACTATTACGAAGCGATGCACTATCGGCCTCATGTGGCGAGAGTGATTTTGAAAGAGGTGTATTTCAGGACAACCGCATCAAAATAGAGCCATATTCTGTGATTCTAATTTCCTCTTCTACGCCGGGGCGTAAAATTTCGATAACCCCGTACAAGCGAAGCGGAGGGCACTGCGGGGGGATATGGCACCTACTCCTCCCGGCAACCCCGAAGTGGGTTGAATTTATTCATCGCGCCAAAACCATTTTTCATCCCCATCAATGCCGTTTTCTTTGAACAGTCTTTTTATTTCATCGCCAAAAACTTCTACTTTATGATGTACTTGTTGATTTTTGATGTAATTTATGATGATATCTTTTTCTTTGTTGGAATTTGACGATAACCAGCCATAAAAAAGTAATTTAATAATCTATTTTGCCTGCAAAAGTAACCATTTCCCATCAAACGGCAAGTCCGGAAGAACTTCAACCCACTACGGGGTTGCTGGGAGGAGGTGGTGCCTTATTCCCCGCACTGCGCTTCGCGAGGGCACTGAAAAAGTCCCTTTTTTACACATTTACACCCTTTACAGAGCCTGTGGAAGGGGTAAAATTGGATTTTGAGGGGTTTTTCAGTGCCCTCCGCTTCGCTTGTACGGGGTTATCAAAATTTTACGCCTTCCGGCGTAACAGATGAACCCAAAATTACAGAATTTTGATTGCCCTGGTCTTTTTTCAAAAAAACGGTAAACTTTTTTAGGGCTACCGTTTTCTACTGTAAAAATATCGTTCTTATTCTTTCACAATCTTGCTGACCGCAACTCCACTACCGCTATAAACTTTGAGCAGATAAACACCTTTCGGCAAAGCCAATACGGATATTTTCTCATTAAAATTGTTTTCCGAAAGCAGCAAAGCGCCTGATAATGTGTAGATTTCAACTTTCCGGATCTGCAAGTCGGATTGTATGAAAAATTCTTCTTTGGCGGGATTGGGGTAGATTTTCAGCTGTCAGCGGCAGGCAAATCTACACCGCCAGCGGCGCCTCCACCGTGCAGACAGGCGCGGCGGGGCTGTTGCTGATTTAGGTAAAAAATGCACAGAAAATATCACTAATTATATCTACACGCTTGTC
>BNTP01000109.1 GCA_025996695.1 Bacteroidia bacterium
TGCTTGCGCCAGCCAAAGACAATATGTCGCAACGAGAAGCCTATCGCACGTTTGGCGAAGCCCGCGTTAAGAACTGGGTGCGGCGCGGTATGCTAAAGGTCATCCGCAATGGTGAAACGGAAAATTCGAAAAAGTTATACTCTTACGAAGAGATGATAGGGATAGAAACAGCAGAAAAAATGTACAATATAAACAGTAAAAAAATATGATACGTTCAGACATCAACATTGTCCAAAAAACGGACTGCATTATCGTGAAAAGTGAAAAGAATTTTTTCTCATTCTCACGCAATGAAACGGGGAAAATCAAAGCATTTTGCACCACTGATTTCAACTCCGACATCATCACAGAAATCATCCTGTCGGGCATCGCCAGCATCATGGGCTGGGGTAGTGGAACTCTCACGATGTCAGCCAAATTTGGCTACGACACCGAAAAGATGACGGAAGTAGTAATAGCAATCTTTGAAAAATTTGATTTGTGATGAAACGACTAATTAACATCATCGGCGTAATCGCCCTGTGTGGCATCCTGCTCAAACTGAGCTATGTGTTTGTGTTCCTTTTTGGGGAACTCGACAACAACAGCCTTATATCGCGCATTTTTGGCATCTCGTTTGGGTTCTCAAGTCTGTATTTTGTCATAAAAGTGCCAAAACAGTGGGTCAAAATAGTGATGATTTCGCTGGACGTGGCAACGATTATTTATTTCTACATTCACGAGAAAATGAATATCACCATTGAATATTCAAGCATCATCATCGCCGCCTATTCGGCATTGATAATTTACTTTTTGGGGCAAATAGTGAGTGAGCAAATCCATCCCGGTACCGGCGATACTTCACCGGTGAATAATCAGGAATTGGAGTATCGCCTAAGCATGTTGCGCGAAGTTAAGCAACTGGAAGCGGAGATACAAGCCTTGCGAAAAGGTGGTAAAAGCGGTCGGCACGCTGACGATAAGAATAAGGGACAGTTTAATTTATTTGATGCGGAGGAAAAATGAAAGAAAACATAAAGCTGCTGTATATTGACTTGTTTTGCGGTGCGGGCGGGACATCCACCGGCGTTGAAAACGCAAAACACAATGGTAAAAAATGCGCTAAGGTGATTGCTTGTGTCAATCACGATGCAAATGCCATTGCCAGCCATGCAGCAAACCATCCCGAAGCATTGCATTTTACGGAAGATATACGGACGTTAGAACTTTTGCCGTTGGTCGCACACATTTCCAAAATGAAAGCCAAATATCCAGCCGCCTTGGTGGTGCTTTGGGCTTCTTTGGAATGCACCAATTTTAGCAAGGCAAAGGGTGGGAAGCCACGCGATGCGGACAGCAGAACGTTAGCCGAGCATCTATTCAGGTACATAGAAGCCATCAATCCCGATTACATACAGATTGAAAACGTTGAAGAATTTATGTCTTGGGGCGATTTAGACGAACACGGGAAACCGATTAGCCGATACAAGGGGCAATTTTACATTCAGTGGGTGTCAAAGGTGGAAACATTTGGGTATAGATTTAACCACCGCATAATGAATGCTGCCGATTATGGGGCATACACCAGCCGGAAGCGTTTCTTTGGCATATTCGCAAAGGACGGTTTACCCATTGTTTTTCCAACCGCCACACATTCTAAAACAGGCAATCAAAACATGTTTGGCTGCCTGAATAAATGGAAACCCGTGAAAGATGTTTTGGACTTTACGGACGAGGGTAAAAGCATATTTTTACGCAAAAAAGAATTGTCGCCCAAAACATTAGAGCGCATTTATGCCGGTTTAGTCAAGTTCGTTGCGGGCGGTAAGGACAAATGCTTCTTATCAAAGCATTTTAGCGGACACCCGGAAAGCAAAAATATAAGTGTTGATGCACCTGCACACACAATCACGGCAATAGACCACCATTCATTGATACAAACCAGTTTCATTGCAAGATACAACGGGCAACCCAATCAGGATGTGAATGCGGTGTCTATTGAAGTTCCCGCACCAACGCTTACTGTTAAAGACAGGTTATCGTTAATCACCCCGCATTTTATTGTAAATGAATATTCCGGCGGTGGTCAGTATTCGAGTGTGGACGATGTTTGTCCGGCGGTTCTAACCACCCCAAAGCAAAAAATAGTCAGCTGCCAATCGTGGCTTATGAATCCGCAATTTTATAGCGCAGGCGGCTCAATAGATGACCCCTGTTTCACGCTTATAGCCCGGATGGACAAAATGCCGCCTTATTTGGTGGTAACCGAAACGGGGCAAATAGCGATTGAGGTTTACGAAACCGATAGCGAACCGATGCGCCGGATAAAGGAATTTATGGCTATTTATGGCATTGCAGACATCAAAATGCGGATGCTAAAAATACCCGAATTAAAGCGAATAATGGGATTTTCAGACAACTACCAACTCATAGGAACGCAAGCCGACCAAAAGAAATTCATCGGCAACGCGGTAGAAGTGAACATGGCACGAGTGCTTTGTGAGGCGTTGGCAAAAACATTTTAAACAATAGATATGGAAAAAATAATAGAAAAACTGCAAAAATTAAAAACACTTTCCGAACGCGGAGAGTGGGGCGAAGCCGTGAATGCCAAACGGATGTTAGAAAAATTTCTTTGTAAGTATAATCTTACACTTGATGATTTGTCGTCTGAGATACCAAAAAAACGTGTTTTCAAAGCGAATTTCGACGATGGTTCAATGGCTGTTTTGTTCATGTGTGCCTGCAAAATTTTAGAGTTAAAAAAAGTCAAGAGCCTCTATCAGCGCCCAAACGAAAGGAACAAGGTGTACGCTGAATTAACCGATTTAGAGTATGCCGAAATGACACAATTCTATGATTTTCACAAAAAAAACTTTGCCAAAGAAAGGAAAAGAGTGCTTGTCGAATTTGAGCAGGCGTACCAAGCAAAACATGACTTATATGCTACCCGCAACGATGATGATGAAAAACCTAAACGACAACACTCAGCAGAAGAAATAATGAGAATTGTTCGTTTGGCACAGAGTTTAGAAGATGTATTTTATCATAAACAACTCAAAGAATGAAACGGCACGTGTGGACATCGGATGAATTGGTTCGGCTCAAGGAAATATACCCCGACATGACAAATGCTGAAATAGCATCTGTTTTTGGCGTTTCCGAAAGTGCGATTAAAAACAGGGCTTTCAAATTGGGATTGAAAAAGTCAAAGGCATACATGTCAATACATTCAAGCTGCTATCCAAAAGGGAATATCCCACAAAATAAAGGGCAAAAGAGAACTGAATGGATGTCACCAGACGGTATTGCCAGATGCTCTGCTACCCAATTCAAAGTGGGGCAGTTGGGTTGGAACCATAAGCCGGTCGGATACGAGCGCGTTGAACTCGATGGCTACATCTATGTGAAAGTGGCAGAACCCAACAAATTCCGATTAAAGCATCGCGTGGTGTGGGAGAGGCATAACGGCGCAATTCCGGCGGGGCATAACATCCAATTCAAGGACGGCAACCGCGAAAACTGCGACATCAGCAATCTTTACATGATTAGCCGTGCCAACCAGTTGAAGCACGAGAACTCATTTATGGTACGCTATCCCAAAGTAGTGCAACAGCTAATTCAACTCAAAGGGGCATTAAACAGACAAATTAATAAAATAAATAAAAATGGAAACAATTGAAAAATTAAAAGGAATGTTAAACACGCCGATGTTACACCTCGGCAGTGAGGTAGAGATTTTGAGTTACGTTGATGGTGTTGGTGTCAACAGGGATTCAATAGAAATCTACCTGAGTAACGGCAAAACGCTATGTGGGCACATCGGCAATTTGAACAAGCTGATTGATCAATTCACGCCAATCACTCCAACAGTAGTGGCATTGGCAAATAGCAGAATAGCAAAAGTATCGTCCGTTGACCCCGATGTGCTACTGGAAATTCGCGACACCGTGCTTGCCCAAATCAAAGCACTGAAAAATCCGCAGAAAGAAACAATTGCCCAATCAAAGCAAGTGTTTCAAGGTGTAAACACCCTAATCAATTTGGCAAAAACCGAATTGGATTATCGCAGATACATGGACCGTAAACCATCTAAATTAATGTAGCATGATGAAAATTGGATTGATAGACGTTGATGGGCACAATTTTCCGAATTTGGCTTTGATGAAAATTTCGGCATTTCACAAAGTGCACGGAGATGTGGTAGAATGGGTAAACTATTTTGAGCATTACGATAAAGTATATATGTCAAAGGTGTTTACTTTTTCGCCCGATGTTCTAACGTGTATTCAATCCGATGAAATAATTAAAGGTGGCACAGGTTATTCTGCAACTATAAAATTACCCTCATTATCATACGAGAAGATTCAACCGGATTACAGTTTATATCCTAATTTTAAATACGCATTAGGATTTTTAACACGAGGATGTATCCGCAATTGCCCGTGGTGCATTGTTCCACAAAAAGAGGGAAAAATTAGACCGGATAATTATATTGAAGAAATAACGGGATTTCATCCGAAAAGACCAATAATTTTACTTGACAACAATGTTCTTGCTTCCGATTTTGGATTGAATGAAATTGAAAAAATTATCAAATTAGGGTGTCGAGTAGATTTTAATCAAGGACTTGATGCCCGACTTGTTACCGATGAAATTGCAAAACTACTATCAAAGGTAAAATGGATAAGGTACATACGCTTTGCATACGACACAAAACAGCAGTTCAGACCGCTGTTTCACGCCATTGGACTTTTAAACAAATATGGAATAAAAAATGAAAATATTTTTGTTTATTGCCTCTTGAATGAATTAGAAGATAGTTACAACAGAATCAACGAAGTAAAACGGGCGGGAATGAATCCATACGCCCAGCCGTATAGGGATTTCACACGAAATCAAATTATCCCGCAATGGCAGATAGACATGCGGGATTGGTGCAACCGTAAAGTGTTTCTAAAAACTTGTGATTTTAAAGATTACAGCCCTCGCAAGGGGTTTAAATGCAGCGAATATTTCATAAAATAAAAAAAATAAAAACATGGAAATTAGATTTACAGAGTCAAAGAAAGGTCAAATTCAGGACATCCAGCGCAAATTCAAGTCGCAGTTGTCCGAGAGTGCAATAAAGAAAGGCACCGCTACCGCTATCAATGGTGTAATGAAAAGTTCAATCGGTCGCATCAATAAGGCGATAAAGAAAGAATACAACATCACGCCAAAGCACCTCAATCGCATATCAAAGGTGTCGCCGCAGGCAAAAGAGGGGGCTTTGGATGCGGGCATAACGGTAAACAGCCAGCGCATCCCGCTCATCGGCTTTAAGCCCAAGCAAAGCGGTTCGTGCATATCCGTCCAGATTAAAAAGGGCAAAAAAGTGTTGGTGCGCGATTCCTTTATTGCCACAATGAATAGCGGACACACGGGTGTATATGCACGCGGACGCTATGCAAACAAGCGCGCCGATGGCTTTACTTATGAAAAGGGAAAGACTAAAAACGGCAAGATACGCATTTCAGAGATTAAAACCATGTCGCCGTTTTCTATGGCTTTGACAAAGTCGGTTGCGGACGATGTGCAAACATATATGAGTAGCGAAGTGACGAAAAGGGTACACGGATTGTTGCAGCATAAAATAGATAAGGTTGTAAAATAGAAGTGCGACCAAACGCCCCAAGGCTCATTAGGTTCTGTGGCGGGTCTGTGAATGGGGGTGTAAAGAATCGCGGTTTTTCGTTAGTTAGCGGGAAAAAAAATGATAGTAAGTTAATGGTTATCAGCAATATAGATATAATATGACAGAAAAATGGGTGACAATATCGGAGTTTGAGAAACTGACAGGATTGAAAAATAGAACAATCATGGCGGCAATCAAGCGTGGGGTTATCCCAGAGTCATGTATAAGCCGATTTGACGAAAATTCTAAATCGGAAGTCACCCCATTGTTTGCGGATTTACCTGCAAATGAGGTTGCTACCAAAGTGGCAAAAACACAGCCATATTATATTAAACCTCAAGAAACCGCGCTGCATTGGTATGAAAATCTGAACATCAACCGGCAATCATCGCAGGGCTTGCGTACCGATTTGGCTAAATACATCGCCACATTCAAAGAGGGCTTTAACGATGCCCTCGCGGCAGATGCGCATCGTTCCAAAGCGCGGAGGCAAAAGGATGCGGGCGACACATTGACTTATTCACTGTTAGCCGAAGAGGATATGACCAATGCAGAAGCAATTAGATTACAAAATATCACCAAAGCAAAAATTGCTGAATTGGAACTAAAAGAAAAAGAGGGTACGCTCGTGCAAAAGGGTGTGGTTTATGACCAGCTATTTGAGTACGGCAAACAGTTCAGGAATGCGTTGTTAGCAATCCCCGACCGGATAACTGACAATCTCATTGCTTCGGTAGGCAATCGTTCGCAAGTGCTCAATTTGATTTATGAGGCGATTGCGACAGAATTAGGGAAATTTTCTGATGTTAAAATTTTATAGGAATACAATGGAAGTCAATAAAATATACAATATGGACTGTTTCGAAGGCTTAAAAACGCTTCCTGATAATAGCATAGACTGTTGCGTAACATCTCCGCCATATTACGGATTGCGGGATTATGGAACCGCTACATGGACTGGTGGTGACCCCAGTTGTCACCATTCTGCAAGGGAAGAAGCGGGATTTGAAAAGTGGAAACAATCCACTAATAAAGGCAATTCAAAGCCACCCAAACATATTTGCCCCAAATGTGGAGCGGTTAGGATAGACAACCAAATAGGGTTAGATGATACCCCCGAAACCTATATACAGCGGTTAGTAGAAGTATTTACCGAAATTTATAGAATATTGAAGCCGGAAGGCACACTTTGGGTAAATATAGGGGACACTTATAATGGGTCATCTAATGGCAGAACTACAAACATGGATGCCGATTGGATAAGTAAAACGATAAATAAACATGGATTAAAAGGAGGGTGTTCTCGCTCAATTAAGGAATTGTTACGAATTAAAATGACAATTACGAAGGCATTATTCTATAATTCCAATCATCATGAAACGTGCTGCCAATCAGATTGACATTTTCCATTTCAGCCTCATCAATTATTATGCCTGTCAGATAATTCTCCATATCCAACTCACATTCCACTTCAAGTCCTTTTTCCGTCTTTGTAGAGCCAATCAGTTGCACAATAACTTCATAACTTATCAATGGCTTTCCTCTCCAATTCTTTGAGAT
>BNTP01000110.1 GCA_025996695.1 Bacteroidia bacterium
ACGAGAAAACGGTGTGGAATATCTCATCCGATGTTATCGAATCGTTTTTTGGCTATTTCAAAAGTCGCAAATCGCCTAATTCATTGAATGGGATTACCAAGCAGGTTTTGATCTTACCGCTTCGGACGAAAATCGATGCGATGACCGGCCTGTCCAGCATCAACTTCAAGAGTGCCTTAGAAAATGTTTTTCTGAAAGATTTAGATGCATGGAAAGCAGAGAATCTGACTGAAAATCAGGCAGTTATGAGAAGAAAAAAAATGGCGGCATAGGAATAATGCGAAGCCGTTTGAACACCCTACCCGGAGGGATGCACAGCTCTGATGAAAACACAATGACTCGCCCCAATCCCGCATGTAGGTATGCAACCCCAGTCGCCAAGGGCCGCATACCTACCGCATGCGGGCTGCATGAGGTAGGGTCAATGCTACCGAGCGATGCAATCCAACGGATTGCCCTGTCAAATTTCCCTTTGAAAAAGGGAAATTTGGCGTGCCCCCCACCGTTCAGACAATTTTTTTAATTGAAAAAAAATGACTACTTTTGTGGGCAATTGACATGACAATAAAGGACAAAATAGTTTTAGGCATTGACCCCGGCACAAATGTGATGGGTTACGGATTGATACAAATCACGGATAATAAACCGCGTGTATTAGCGATGGGCGTGTTAGCGCTCAATAAATACGACAGTCATTATTTGCGTTTGCAGCGGATTTTTGAACGAATCATCAGTCTTATCGACGAATTTTTACCCGATGAACTGGCAATTGAAGCCCCGTTTTTCGGAAAAAATGTGCAAAGTATGCTCAAACTGGGACGCGCCCAAGGCGTGGCGATGGCAGCAGCACTCAGCCGCGACATCCCGATTTTTGAATACGCCCCGCTAAAAATAAAAATGGCCATCACAGGCAATGGACGCGCCTCGAAAGAACAGGTTTCCTACATGCTGCAAAGCTATCTGAAAATCCCCAAAGAAGACGTCCTCCCCCAATTAGACGCCACTGACGCCGTAGCGGCCGCGCTGTGCCACCATTTTCAGTGCAATCGGCCGCAATCAGATAAAACATACACGAGTTGGAAAGATTTTATCGCGAAAAATGAGAAACGAGTTAAAAGTTAGAGTTTAGTTATTAGAGTTTAGAGTATAGTTTAGAGTATCGAAAATATGTTAGGCAGTAAGTCCCGCAGGGACGACACTTTATTAACCGTAGGCTTCAGCCTGCGGGAACGCAGCATCTATGACATACTTAGCCCCGCAGGGACGGCACATAAAGTGTCGTCCTTGCAGGACTTAGGGAGGGGTGAGCATCGTCGCGTCCGTAGGCTGAAGCCTACGGTTAATAAAGTGTTGTCCCTGCGGGACAAAGCGACGTTTCTATCTGTCATTGCGGGTTTGACCCGCAATCTCCGGACCATGGTAGTGAACAAAGCCCCGGCTACCATTTTAATCATATTTTCCCTGAACTGCACTTTTGCATTTTCCCAAAACGATACGTTAAACAAAGATGACGTGAAAACGCTTGACGAAGTGGTGGTCACTGCTTCGTTAAAACAGTCTGCCACCGAAACAAAGCAGCCTGTGGCGTTTACAACCCTCTCGCGATCCGACATAGAAAAGGGACATATTTCTGACCCGAAATCACTTTCGCTGTTGACACCCAATCTTTATATGCCTGATTATGGTTCAAAAATGACCGGTTCGATTTATGTGCGCGGCATCGGGGCGCGTATGGAGCAGCCTGCGATGGGACTGTATGTGGATAATGTTCCGGTTCTCAATAAAAACAACTTTGATTTTGATTTTTACGATATTCAGCGAATTACCGTTTTACGAGGGCCGCAGGGCACGCTCTATGGACGAAATGCAATCGGTGGCGTGATAAATATTCAGACGCTTTCGCCTTTCACTTATAGCGGCACGCGTGTGTCGGCAAGCTATGGCAATGGCAATGAGGCGGACATCGCTCTATCCACATACCGGCGTCCAAGCAGCGATTTCGGTTATTCGGTTGCTTTACGACATCATCAAAATGACGGTTTTTATGTCAATGAATACGACGGCGAAAAATGCGATAAGCTGTTAAGTGACGGGCTACGATTGCGGTTGCAAGGACGGCTGTCGGAGCGTTGGAGTTTGGATAACAGCTTGTCCGTGAATTTTGTGAAACAAGAAGGATTTGCGTATTCGCTTTACGATGAAGTAACTGAAAAAACGCAACCGATTAGCCACAACGATCTTTGCACCTATCGCCGCCTCAACTTGAATGAGGGGTTGACGCTGCTTTATCGGGGCGATGAGTTGCAATTTTCGAGCACCACAAGTTGGCAATATACCGATGACAAGATGGTGATGGATCAGGATTTTACGCCAAAATCCATGTTTACGCTGGCACAAGCGCAAAAAGAACATGCTCTGACACAGGAGTTTATATTAAAATCCAAAGATGCAAACAGTCGTTGGGAATGGTTGAGTGGCGCGTTTGGATTTTACAAACACGTAAACATGTCGGCTCCTGTTACTTTCAAAAAAGACGGCATTGACGAACTGATATTGGCACATGCCAATAAGGGTATCCACATGATGTTTCCCGAGGCTGACCTACAGTTTGAAGAGAATGAATTTGTCATCCAAAGCCGTTTTCAGTTGCCGGTGTTTGGGGCATCGGCCTTTCATCAGTCGTCGCTTCGTTTCGACCGATGGAAATTGACCGCAGGACTGCGTTTCGACTATGAAAATACAGGCATTCGCTACCATAATTACGCCGACATACACTATCGCTTCACGCTCACAATGCCGGATTACAAACCACTGCATACGGAGTTGAATGATAAAGAGAATATGATTTTTTATGAGTTCACGCCTCGTTTTTCGGTTTCGTATGAAGCCCCTGTCGGTATTATTTACGCTACGGTGGCTCGCGGCTACAAAACCGGCGGCTACAACTCGCAGATTTTTTCGGATATTATTCAAAATCAAATGATGAACGACCTGATGAACGATTTAGGCATTCATTTTGACAATTTGGGGGCAACTTATGACCCTAACGCTGCCATTGCTTATAAGCCTGAACACAACTGGAATTACGAAACAGGCACTCATTTATATTTTCTTAACAACAAGTTGTTAGTTAATGCCGCTTTGTTTTATATTGATTGTTATGATCAACAACTCACCGTGTTTCCTCCGGGGAAAAGTACCGGTCGATTGATGTCAAATGCAGGTAGGACAAGTAGTTATGGTGCAGAAATAGATGTGAAATATTCATACAATGATTTGACGTTGACCGGCAGTTATGGGCACACGACCGCCCGATTTCTCACTTACAATGACGGCAATGAAGATTACGCAGATAAATATGTTCCGTATGCCCCTCAAAATACCGTTTACTTATGCGGAGAGTATCGCTTCAATTTGAGCAAACAACCTGCAAATCAGTTACTTCTGCGGATGGATTGGCGAGGTGTCGGACGCATGTATTGGAACGAGAGCAATACCTTGTCGCAACCTTTTTATGGCGTGTGGGGAAGCTCTGTCAGCTGGAAGCAGGACAAGTTTTTACTAAGTTTGTGGGGAAATAATTTGACGGATGCTGTGCATAACATATTCTATTTCAAGTCAATGGGAAATTCTTTTGTGCAAAGAGGAAAACCATTTCAAATGGGGGCATCCATTTATTATGATATTTGAATTTTTTTCGTACCTTTGTGCTTTCTAAAAAAAAATAAATGAAAGTATTCAAGGTTTTATTTACAACGGTGGCGATGGCATTGATAATATCATGTGGTGATGATGTGGAGCCAATAGGGCCAAAACTGCCTACCGGAGAAATCTCTTATTTGGGCAAGGCAACAACAGGGCAAAGTGATGGCTCATCTTATGAGCAGGACAGTGTGGTCGTCACATTAGATTTGTTTTCCGATAACAAAACTTTAGCGACGATGGTTATGAATGCTGTAAAGTTTGCCTCCAAAATGCCCGGAATTGATATGACGATCGATAGCGTTTCTGTTGAAACAAATGCAAAAGTTTTGCTTCTAAGTGGAGAAAATATTGTGCCGATAGCGATGGGAGGGCCGTTTCTGTCACGCATCATCACTCATTTGCATGGTACTGTAACTCAGGATAGCCTGATTGTTTCGATGAATGGAGGAGATTCTCCAATGTCTTTTAGAGGAGGGTTGAAAAAATAAATTTTTTCTCAATGGAGCATCTAACGGGAATTATCGTCGGGCTGGTCACTTTTTTGATTATTGGACTTTTTCATCCACTTGTCATTAAAGGCGAATACTATTTTGGGGTGAAATGCTGGTGGGTGTTTCTACTTATGGGAATTGCCGGATTGATTGGTGCTTATTTTATTTCCAACGTGTTGCTTTCGGCTTGCTGTGGTGTGTTTGGATTTTCTTCTTTTTGGAGCATTGGAGAATTGTTTGCCCAACAGAAAAGAGTGGAAAAAGGCTGGTTTCCTAAACGGAAAAAATAAAACGATATGTTTTTATTTTACGCCCCCGACATAGCGACCGGTTTTACACTTCCGGAAACGGAATCGCAACATTGTGTCCGAGTCCTGCGCAAACAAATCGGCGATTTAATTGACATTACGGATGGTCAAGGGCATTTTTACAAAGCTGAAATCACGGACGCACATCCCAAACATTGTGCCGTAAATATTGTAGAAACCCGTCTTCAGCCACCTTTGTGGCACACTCGGATAGAAATAGCGATTGCGCCCACCAAAAATTTAGATCGCATTGAGTGGTTTGCTGAAAAAGCAACCGAGATTGGCATTGACAAAATCACGCTTCTGAAAACGCACCATTCCGAACGCAAAGACGTGAAAGTCGACCGCATCCACAAAATTTTAATCGCGGCCATGAAGCAATCAATGAAAGCCCGTGTGCCGGAATTGCAGGAAATGACGGCTTTCAAACACTTTGTGAAACAACCTTTTGACGGTCAGAAATACATCGCACATTGCAATTCGGGCGATAAGCAGTTGTTAAGTACCATTTACACAAAAGGCGACAACACTCTGATTCTGATTGGTCCCGAAGGTGATTTCAGCGACGACGAAGTAGCCGAAGCCATCAAAAACGGTTTTCAACCGATTTCTTTAGGCGAAAGTCGCCTGCGAACGGAAACGGCGGCATTGTATGCCCTGCAAACTGTTCACATCATCAATCAGTTGTTTGCCCAATGAAACTGCCTGCCGATTTTATCGTGCGCACCAAAGCGTTGTTGGGCGACGAATGGGACGCTTTTGAACAGGCTCTGAATGCCGACAGCCCGACGAGCATTCGCCTGAATCCATTCAAACGTCCTATCCCCAATCCTAAAGAGAGCGCAATCAGCCTCCCTTGCATGCAGGGAGAGGGGGGAGATGCCGGGACTGTCCCTGTCCCTTGGGCTTCCAACGCCTATTATTTGGAGGAACGCCCGTCGTTCACTCTCGACCCATTATTTCACGCGGGCAATTATTATGTGCAGGAAGCCTCCTCGATGGCGTTGGAAACAATCATTCAAAGTCAAGTCACACAGCCTGTGCGCGTCCTTGATTTGTGCGCCGCCCCAGGAGGAAAATCGACGCAATTATCAGCTGTGCTGCCTGAGGGAAGTCTTTTGGTTGCCAATGAAGTGATTCGGACGCGTGCCAACATTCTGTCGGAAAATTTGACTAAATGGGGCAATCCGCACACGATTGTCTCCAACAACGACCCTGCGGAAATCGGCAAACTCGGTGCTTTTTTTGACGTGATTGTGGTCGACGCCCCCTGTTCGGGCGAAGGCATGTTTCGCAAAGATCCTGCCTCCATCGGCGAATGGTCGGTCGCCAATGTCCGATTGTGTGCCGAACGCCAACGCCGGATTGTAGCAGATGTGTGGCCGACCTTGCGCCCCGGCGGACTATTGATTTACAGCACGTGTACCTACAACCGCGATGAAAACGAAGAAAACATTTTTTGGATGTGTCGCGAGTTAGGGGCTTCGGTCGTAGAAGAACCACGCCGTTTCATGCCGCATCGCACGAAAGGCGAAGGATTTTTCATCGCTGCTGTCCGCAAACCGGATTCTGCTCCCGTTTGTCATTGCGGGCGTGACCCGCAATCTCTTGAAAAGAAAAGGCACCACGCGGATAAGGGGGGCGCCGTAGCATGGCGCGTCGCGCCTCTATTGGCAAATCCAGACCAATTCCGCTTTTTTGAAGACAAAACCGGATTCACTGCCATCCCGATTGATGATGTGACAGATTATCTATTTTTGCAAGTGCGATTAAAAATCATCTCCGCAGGCGTGCTCTTAGGCGAAATGAAAGGCAAAGATTTTATCCCTTCACACAGTTTGGCCATGTCATGTGCTTTGTCGCCCGACGCTTTCCCAACCCTGGAATTAGACAAAACGACTGCCCTGATCTACTTAAAAAAGGAAGCGTTGCAAAATGTAGCAGTGGACTTGCCAAAAGGGCACATTTTGGTCACCTATCTGGGTTGCCCGCTGGGTTTTGTCAAAAATATCGGCAATCGTGCCAATAATCTCTATCCGCACAAGTGGCGCGTGCGAATGAATTTAGTGTGATGGACTCATATCTATAATATACGTTAAATCTGTCAAATAATGTGTGATTATATGAAAATAATTTGTACCTTTGCTACTCAATGTGCATAAGACAGATGGAAAGCCATAAAAAAATATCGATCATAACTTCCTTATTATCAGAAACTTACGAGGTGGAGGGGGGTAAAATCCCTTGCACAGGGACACCTGCGCATGGGGTTCCATGCATCTTCGCGAACCCCGCGATAAGCCACATTTTCACAAACATACCAACAAGCCGTAATGGGACTTTCGAGTCTTGTTGGGGCTTTTTGCTATCGGTTGCGGCTTGTTGCGGCTTGTTCCGTCATTGCGAGGGCGGAGCCCGAAGCAAAGCAGCTGCTTTGGGTGCACGCCAAATTTCCCCTATTATCCTTTTCACAGAGCGTTTTCGCGCTATCGCATTTTTTCGTAACTTTGTCATCAAAAACGATGGAAACGAACAGTTCACTAAATTCATTCGCACGCGCCACTTGTGCGTATAGAGATTATTGGCACGCTTGCCGATATTTTTGACAAAACCCAGCGGGCAACCCAGATAGGTCACCAAAATGTGCCCTTTTGGCAAGTCCACT
>BNTP01000111.1 GCA_025996695.1 Bacteroidia bacterium
GTGCATTCTCGGTGCCGAGCTTCACGGTGGATGGGGAGGGGCGATTGACGGCTGCGGGTGCGCATAATGTGACAATTCCAAGCGCTCTGGCCTCTGCGAGCGCTAATGGTTTGATGTCCACGACTCAATACAACTTGTTAAGCGGTTCACAAACAGCGAAGACGTTTCTTGCTGCGCCGAATGGCGCAGCCGGAGCTCCAAGTTATCGCACGATTGTTGCCAGTGATGTGCCAACGCTGAATCAGAATACGACCGGGTCGGCTGGGAGTTTGGCCACGGCAGGGACGATCCAGGTTCAGGGTACTGCTACAGCGACAGTTGGCGGGATCACGACGACGACAGCGCCAACGTATACAGGCGGCGGGAATGTGTCGGTGGTGGCGACTGTGCCAGCCGCCACTGATGCGACGGCTGGGGTAATGACGGCCGAGATGTACGATCTGTTAATGAGCACCACAAATAACTATTCGCCCAGCAATCCCACTCAGAGCGCGTGCGTGAAAAAATACGGCGCAGGTGTAAATTTTGTAGCTGGGCAATGCGTATACATAGGAACAACCGCGGAAACATGGTCGATGGCGACTTTTACTTGCCATAGTACCCTTAAAGGAATGCATATACCCAACCTAACAGAATGGCGGTGGTTCGCCGCCTCGGCTGGAGCCGTCAGCAGCGACTATGACTTCTGGACTTCCAACTTCAATTACAATCCCTCCGGTACATCTACTGTTGTCACAGTAAATAAATCGAAAGTTGGCGGTGGTATGACAAACAACTGGTGGGGTGTGGCTGTCAATCTACGCAATATTACTCTCGACGCGAGCGGCACCACCACTAACTCGTATAGAGTGGCTTGCATCGGTAACAAATAACTGACAACACAATGCTGTTGGTTGGACACTACCACTTGCTGCTTAACCCAAGGTTCACGCCTTGTGAATGATACAATGAGCTTAAATCCGAACGGGGTTTCCCGACGAAACCCCTATCAAAACGAAATAAATAAACCATAACTACTGAATAAAGGCACTGACCCGTCGGGAGTCAGTGCTTTTTTTTGAGCGAGATAAATAAAACACGAATAAATCCAAAAACGCCATAAATTTGTAAAATAATCGCAAATGCGAATCTAAGTCCCGCTCGCGGTGCAGTCATCCACCAAATAAACAATTGACCGATAAGGAATCCCGGCATTCGTGGTCAAGCCAATTTCACAGGTGCGACTGTTGGAATAGCCCAATCTGATGCCCGCGTTCGCGATTTGCGGATGCAATTTGCGCAAAGCATAAGCGTTCACTTCCGGATTGGTAAATCCTTTATCGCCGGCAAAGCCGCAACAGCCGACTTCTTCGGGAACAACGACTTTCGATGAACAACGTTTTGCTAAGTCAATAAATTGTTGGCCTAACCCCATCTTGCGCATCGAACAAGTTATGTGCACCGCTATAGGCGTGTCCATTGGCATAAATCTCAACTTATCAAGCAAAAAAGTTGTGATAAATTCGACCGGCTCATACAATTTCATGGTTTTGATAGCATGCCTCATGCGGTACAGACACGGACTTTGGTCGCACAGCACGGGATATTTGCCTTGTTCGCTCGCTTCGTACAAAGCGGCTTCCAATTCGGCTGATTTTTGGTCGGCAATGTCCCGCATGCCTTTGCTTTCCCAAATGGTGCCGCAACAAAGATTATCCATGTTCTTTGGAAAAATGACTTCGTAACCGGCTTTTTGCAACAGCGACAGCATTTTGTTTACCAACGGCTGCTTTTCCGGCGAATTTTTCTCCAATCCCATCGTTTGGTTGATGCAGGACGGGAAATACACTACCTTGTTCCCGTCATTGCGAGCATCGCGAAGCAATCTACTGGGTTGCTTCGGGCTTTGCCCTCGCAATGACGAAATGCTGTAGGGTTTAGGCATAGCAGGCGTCCACAGGGGGAGGTGCAAGATGTGATGCATTTGTTTGCCAAGCCATGACATTAGTGTTGTTCCAAAAACCGTATGTGCGGCATTGGCAAGGGTCAGTAGCGGTCGCAAGACTTTTTTGATGTCGATGAGATGTTTTGCCGTAAACGCGCCAATGGAATAACCAAAACTGCCTTTGGGCAATTCAGCTTCGCGAATATCGTGTGTCAAATCGCCTGTGTTGATATTCATCGGGCAGGACAAGGCGCACAAACCATCGCCTGCACATGTTTGATTGCCGTAGTATTTATATTGTTTTTGAAGTGCATCCAACCGTTTTTGGTCTTCACCGGAACGTTTCAATCGCGTTATTTCCCGTTGCAGAACCGTCCGTTGGCGAGAAGAAAGTGTAAAACCGCAGGTCAAACAATTCACTTCACAAAACCCACATTCGGTGCATTTGTCCACATGCGCATTGACTAACGGCATCGGTTTGAAATTTTTGAGGTGGCAGAGCGGGTCATCGTTGAAAATAACACCCGGATTGAGCAAACCTTTGGGGTCAAAAAGGCGTTTCACGGCCAGCATCGCCTCATAACCGGCTGCTCCCCATTCATATTTTACGAAAGGTGCCATGTTGCGTCCCGTACCGTGTTCTGCTTTCAGCGAACCGTCGTATTTGTCCACCACCAACTTGATGACCGCATTCATCAAATCGTCGTAACGCTTCACTTCTGCCTCAGAATCAAACGCTTGATTGATGATAAAGTGATAATTTCCTTCCAAAGCATGCCCGTAAATACACGCGTCGTCGTAGCCATGTTGCACCAACAACTGTTGCAAATCAGCCGTAGCCTCCGGCAAATTTTCGATATGAAACGCCACATCTTCTATCAAGGTGGTCGTACCCAATTTACGGGTGCCGCCCACCGTCGGAAATATTCCGGCACGAATCGCCCAATACGGCGCATATTCGCTTGCGTCATCCGTGAAATATACGGGGGTGTATGTTGGGAAAGCTTGTAAAGCAGTTTTTATCTGTGCAATATTGGCATCCAACTCGGCCTGTGTCGAGGCTTTCGTTTCGGTTAACACCGCAGTTAAGCCTTTGCCGGTTGTATCATTAACCGAGTGCAACGATTTTTCATCCAATAACTCTGCCCCTTTGACCGTCCATTTGCCGTTGGCATTGGTCAATTTTTTCATCGCCACCACTGCGCGACAAGCTTCTTTAATGTCGGAAAAATAGAGCATCGCGCTTGCTTTATACGGAAAATCGTATTCGGTTTTCATCGTCACTTCCGACAAGAAAGCCAGCGTGCCTTCCGAACCCACCAAGAGATGCGCCATAATATCAAACGGGTCGTCGTAGCGAAGAAAAGGCAAAAGATTCAGACCTGTGACGTTTTTAATCGCATACTTATGCAGAATGCGCGTTTTCAATTCGGCATTTTGCCGAATTTGGTCACGCAAATTTTTTATTTCCTTAATGAAATTGGCATGTGTTTGAGCAAATTGCGCACGACATTCAGCATCGCCGGTATCTAAAATCGTGCCGTCGACCAATACGAAACGTGCCGACAAGAGCATTTCGTGGCTATTGGCATGCGTGCCGCAATTCATCCCCGAAGCGTTATTCATCACAATTCCGCCGACCATCGCGCTCTTAATTGATGCGGGGTCGGGTGCGAATTTCCGTCCGTAGGGCTTTAATAATTCATTCACGCGCTGCCCGATAATCCCCGGTTGCAGCGTAATCGTCTTTGCATCGGACGCAATCGTGTATTTTTCCCAATTTTTTCCGGCAACAATCAACACCGAATCGCTGATTGCCTGTCCGGAAAGACTCGTCCCGGCCGCCCGAAAAGTCACCGGCACGTGCAACCGATTGGCTACCTCCAACAAACGAGCCACTTCCGCTTCATTGGTCGAACGCACCACGACTTGCGGAATAAGGCGATAAAAGCCTGCATCCGTGCCCCAAGCCAAGCGACGCAATTCGTCGGTGTAGATGCGGTCTTTGGGGATGAATGGGGTTATTTCGTCAATATATTTTTTCCAGTTCTGCATTTGGAAAATAATGTGTTAAAATATCCTGATAAGCAATGCCTTTCGATGCCATGATAGCTGCGCCTATTTGGCATAGCCCGACGCCATGACCCCAACCGGCACCTTTTAGGGCGAATGCGTCACCCTCTTTTTCTACCACAAAGGCGGAACTGTAAAGATGCGATTCGGACAGGGCTTTCCTGATTTCTAATTCCTTACCTATTATAATAGTGCTTTTGCTGCCCACTATTTTTAAGCGAATCAAACGACCCGACACTCCGCGCTCTACGGGAATCAAATCGAGCACATCGCCCACGTCAATGCCCAATTTGCGGAATAGCAAATCTTTGATTTCCGCCTGCGTCAACTTCACTTCCCAGCGATAGAAATCCTGCGTTTCCCGGTCGTAATCGTTCAATACCTGCGACAACACCTTCGTGTCGTGCGTGTTGCAATAAGCGGGCGGATTGGAAAGAATCCATTTGCGTGCGTGTTCTTCGTTCGTCAAATCGGTATCGTAGCCGGCAGGAACAGCCTCATTGTCAATCACTTGCGTGAGATACGGATGTTTCACAGGCTCCCAAACATTTTCAAAACTCTCGGTGATGCCTCCGCACGACTTATAAAAACGGGCATCGCACACCTTCCCGTTGTATGTAAGCACTTGTCCCGAAGTCGCTTTCAAAGCCTCAGCCACTTGTGGAGCCGTTATCCGCGTGATGCCTTGGTAACGCTGGCAATGGTCGTCGGCACAAACATCGAAATGCGTATGGTCTTCGCGGTCGTACCAGCGAATATAGCCTTCATCGGTCTTAATCAGGGTTTTATATTCCTCCGTAGAGACGCGGCGCGCCACGTCTCTACATTTTTCTATTTGCGCTAAGAGCCAACTGCGCGAGATGACCGAATGGGCTTTCAAGAGTTCGAGGGATGAGGTTGCACTCATCTCCGAAGAAATCACGCTGAGCAGATAATCTTCCACCAGAAGAATATTGACAGCCGTAATCTTGTCGCCTTCAACAAACAATTTCAGTTTGCCGTTAAAGCGTTGTGTTTCTTCGCGTTCCCAATGAAATTGCACACCAATCACGACGTGAAAAAGTTCAAAAGATGCCGTATCCGGGTCGAGAGGCGCGAACTCCAAAGTGTCTTTAACGTCCGATAGCGTGACCGTCCGTTCTTCATTGGCTATTTCTTCGCCTGTAGAAGAAATAAAACGTCCATTGAGCTTAAAACTAATGGATGGGGCGGATAAAATTCCGACCTCTATTACAGGTGCGTTCATTAGTGTTGATAGATTTTTAGCGAACTTAATGTATTCCAGACATTTGTGTCACCTGCATAATATTTGAGAGTAAGTGTGATGGATGGATTTTCTCCCAAACGTTCCGGATTTTCAGGGAATATGTCGGATGGAAATTCAAATACATGCGTGTTCGTATCAACTGTTGACGTCAAAGTGCCGTCGCTGCTTTGTGCAGTCAGATAGGCGTCGTAAGCGTAGTCATTTGTTTTAACGAGCTGCATACGATAGCTGACACTTTGATTTTGAAAGGTGTGATGAGAAATAACCACGAAATACATATTTTTCAAAGTGTAGTTTGTCATCCCTACCTCCAAAATTGGGAGCGTGTAATCTACCGGAGCAGGTTCTTCGTTCGCTATTTCAGCGGCGTCTTTTGCAATCGGTTTATCCGAAACATTCATTTTTGTTGCCGTGATGTAACCTTGTTCTAAGTTGGGTTGGTTGTCCCAATCCACTTCAACTTGTGTCAGCACGCAATCGCCGTCATGGAGAGAGGAAGCCGCAGAGGATGGTGAAATGAGGATATTTCCCCACGTCGTAGTCAGCGTCGATCGACCGGACTCCATGTTGACTGAAACCACCGCCGGCATGACGTCGGACGTTTGAATGTTGCTGCTATCTGCATTTAAGCAACCTGTTAATCCACAAATGGCAAGTATGAGCATGCCAAAGATACTTTTTCTCATGATAAATTAAATTTTATTTGCAACAAAGGTACTCATTTTTTCTCAATATCCAACACTTTTTTGACTGACCCGTGCTTGAGGAGCAATGCTTTTGCCTCGTCTGCAGGGATGTTCAATTCTTCGACAATCATGCGGGTGCCACGCTCCACCAATTTTTTGTTAGTGAGCTGCATATTCACCATTTTATTGCCTTTCACGCGTCCCATCTTAATCATCAAGGTGGTAGAAATCATGTTGAGGATGAGCTTTTGAGCCGTTCCGGCTTTCATGCGTGTGCTGCCTGTAACAAATTCCGGTCCCACAACGGCCTCGACGGGATATTCTGCCGCTTGTGCCAAAGGAGAACCGGGGTTGCAAGTGATACAGCCCGTGAGCAGACCTTCCTCGCGCGCTTTGTTGATGCCACCAATCACATAAGGTGTAGTACCGGAAGCCGCAATGCCGATGAGGGTATCCAATTTATTAATGTTAAACGCCTGTAAATCGACCCACGCTTGGGTGGTGTTGTCTTCTGCGGCTTCTACTGCACTGCGCAAGGCTGTGTCGCCGCCGGCAATGAGTCCGATGATGATGCCGGACGATACACCGAACGTAGGCGGAATTTCCGATGCATCCAACACGCCCAAACGACCGCTTGTGCCTGCGCCAATGTAAAAGACTCGACCGCCGGAAGGCATCCGTTCCAATATTTTATCGACTAAAGCCCCTATTTTGGGAATGACTGCGTGAACAGCAGATGCGATTTTGGCATCCTGCTGATTGATGCCTGTTAAGAGTTCGTTGACCGACATTTCGTCTAAGTGCAGGAACTCGGAGGGTGATTCTGTGATGTTAACCATAACTATGTAAGTTTTTATTTGCAAAGGTAATGCTAAATAATTAGTTGTCCAAATTATTTGGGATAAAATTCGTGTGGGAATTACCCAGCCAGCTACTTTCCAAGGCTTAAGTTCGTTTTTTTTAATACGTTGCCAATCGACACGTGTGAAATTGAGTCAATATACTGTAATTCAACCATTTTATCTGCCAGCATTCGCAAAGACCATTTGGCAAAACCTTTCGGTGGCTCACTACAGGCTATCGAAATTATTTTTGCCTCCATAT
>BNTP01000112.1 GCA_025996695.1 Bacteroidia bacterium
CAAATTGTTCGCAACTCAGTTTGTAAAATCGGTCGGTTGGCAAGCCATTGTAATTCACGTTTTGCACGCCCGGAGCGGTTTGCAGAAATTCTGCCAACTTTTTACACGTGTGCGAAGATCGTTCAAAACGCAAAGCGAGTATTTCTAATCCAAGACATTGAAGCCTGTGCGCGCCTCCTTATCCTTCATATCCTTGCCGTCAATCGTGAACCGCGCAATCGTCCGCACCTGATGGAAGCCATATTTTCCTGCCGCTCCCGGATTCACACACAGCATCTGCAAATGTTTGTCGTATTGCATTTTCAAAAATGGAGCTGGATAGGAATGAAATAGTCTTGAACTGTGATTAAGATGATTTTTTGATTGGCTATGATTGTTATTTTGATTTTAATCATTATCTTTGCAAATTGTTTGTGAGTAATTGCTAACTAAAGCACAGATTAAATAATATAAACTATTGATTATGAACAACAAAGATGAATTGAACATCAGCGACAGTCAAATGGCACTCTATCAGCCGGACAGTTCCATTCGGTTGGACGTGAAAGTGGAGGAAGAAACCGTATGGCTGACGCAGGCGCAAATGGTTGAATTGTTTCAAACGACTAAACAAAATGTGAGTTTACATATTGCTAATGTTTTCAAAGAAAGAGAGTTGGAAAAGGGAGCAACTGTCAAGGATTACTTGACAGTTCAAAAAGAGGGAAATAGAACCGTACAGAGAACTGTTTCTTATTATAATCTTGATGTTATTATTTCAGTCGATTATCGAGTAAAATCTCAGCGAGGTACACAATTTCGCCAATGGGCAACTCGCGTGCTAAAAGATTATCTGATAAAAGGTTACGCAATAAATCCGCGAATAGAAAAATTAGAATATCGCATGACTGAAACCGAAAAGAGAATTGATTTTTTCGCTAACAAATCTTTGCCGCCCACAGAAGGGATTTTCTATGACGGACAAGTTTTTGATGCTTACACATTTGTTGCCGATTTAGTGAAATCTGCCAAAATCTCGATTGTCCTCATAGATAATTACGCCGATGAAAGGGTACTGCTCCTGCTTTCCAAACGAGCCGAAGGCGTGGAAGCAACCATTTACACCAAGCAAATATCGCCCCAATTTCAGCTGGATTTGAAAAAACATCACGAGCAATATCCACCAATTATGGTCAAATTATTCACACGTTCACACGACCGATTTTTGTTAATTGACAACGAAGTGTATCACATTGGTGCTTCGTTGAAAGATTTGGGCAAGAAGTGGTTCGCATTTTCAAAAATGGAGCTGGATAGGAAAGAATGTCTGAACTGTGATTAGAATGATTATATGACTGACTATGATTGCAGATAATCATGATTTTTTCAATCATAGCTAATCAAAAAATCATTCCAATCACAGTTCAAGACAAAAATTACACCAACTCAATCACTTCCATATCCTTCATATCCTTGCCGTCAATCGTGAACCGCACAATCGTCCGCACCTGATGGAAGCCATATTTTCCTGCCGCTCCCGGATTCACACACAGCATCTGCAAATGTTTGTCGTATTGCACTTTCAAAATATGTGAATGTCCGCAAACAAATAGTTTCGGCGGATTAGCATAAATTTCCTGCCGAATTTCCGGCGCATATTTTCCCGGATAACCGCCAATATGCGTCAATAAAACCTCAACTTGCTCCACCTCAAAGCGTAACGTTTGTGGACAAATCGCACGGAGCAAATGACTGTCAATATTGCCGTAAACAGCGCGTACCGGCTTAATTGCCTCTAATTGATGCAAAACTGCCTCGCTGCCAATGTCGCCCGCGTGCCAAATTTCGTCACATTCGGAAAAATACTGTGCAAATTTGTCATCCCAGTAAGCATGCGTGTCGGAAAGTAAACCTATTTTTCTCATAAATTCAGCTATTAAACGAAGCAAAGATACAATTTTTTTCTGAAAATGATATTTTTTAATCGTAAAATATAAGTTTACAAAAAAAATCACTACCTTTGCGGCGTGATTATATATCAACTATGCTAAAAAATTGGTGTAAATATATCTTGGTGGGGGTGTTTTCCTTCATTTTTATGTCCGCGACAACAGGGGGCATACTGATGATGGAATGTGACGGCTGTGCCCTTTGCGCAAAAGAGGAAACATCTTCTTGCTGTGCAGAACAGTCGCAAAATTCTGCCGACCAAAAACAAGACAACGACAATACCTGCAAAATGCAGTATTGGAAAGCAACTGATTTTTATGCCTCTACACATAGCAATGTAGTGATAAAAGCCCCTGTACGCGATTTAGTGCTGTCATTCGCTGCAATCAAGCCCTTTTCACACGAGCCTGTACTCTCATTTACAGAGGATTTTACACCTCCAAACAATCCTGTTTATTCTTTCGGGCGAGCCATTCTTGCGTCCAATTGTGTGCTTTTGATTTGATTTTCATCCCGTAATTGGGTTGCATTTCTAACGGAATGCGATAAATATGTGGATCGGTAATTTTCTACCGAGCTACTCATCCCTAACGGGATGAAAAACCGCATTCCGTAGGGGATGCAACAGAATTTAACAAAAAAAACAAAAAATGAAATTAGCACATAAAAAGATAATTATTCCCGTGCATAACCGTTTGCAAGGCGAAGCGGCAGTTTACGGGCACAAAAAAGTCCCGCAGGGACTACACTTTATTAACCGTGGGCTTCAGCCTACGGTAATAATCGCCTTACTGCTTTCAATAAGCACCATTTCACTTTTTGCGCAGCAGCAGGAAGTGACGGATTCTATTACAGAAGATTATGAGCGACACTTAGATGAATTTCAATTCGTGAAACGCGCACCGGGAATGATTAAGTTGCGCAGCTCGATTTTTGATTCGCAAAAACTCACCAAGCAAGAGTTGCAAAAAGCGGCTTGCTGCAACCTATCCGAAAGTTTTGAAACAAATCCTTCGGTGGATGTTTCTTATAGCGATGCCGCAACCGGTGCCAAGCAGATAAAATTGCTCGGACTGTCGGGCTCTTACGTGCAAATGTTGGCAGAAAATGTCCCTACCTTGCGAGGGATTGCCGCACCTTATGGCTTAGGCTACACGCCGGGACCATGGATGGAAAGTATTCAGGTGTCCAAAGGCACTTCGTCGGTACTCAATGGCTATGAGGCTTTGACGGGACAAATCAACGTGGTGTATTTACAACCCAACAAGGAAGAGCCTCTGGGCTTGAACGTCTACGCCAGCGATGCACGCCGTTTTGAAGCCAATGCCAACGCTTCTGTGTCGATTAACGACAATCTTTCGACAATTCTGTTGGCGCACGTCGATAATGATACGCACGAATGGGACATGAACGATGATGGATTCCTCGATCAACCTAAAGTGAAGCAATACAACGTGTTAAACAAATGGGATTATCGCAACGACAATTTTATGTCGTATTCTTTGCTGCGTTATCTGCATGAAGACCGCGACGGCGGGCAAATTGCTGATCCTTACAAAATCGGCATCACAACCAATCGGTACGAGTTTTATACCCGAAACGGTATCATTCTCAACAGCGAAAAAGAAAGCAGCATCGGCTTGGCTATCAGCGGTTCGCAGCATGAACAAGACGCACTTTACGGTCGGAAAACATACAATGCCAATCAATCGAATTTGTACGCTAATCTGATTTTTGCTACCAATTTGAATGAGTCAAGCAAATTGTCGGCGGGGGCGAGTTATAACTTAGACAAATATGAGGAGGGGATTGCAGGTCAAGCCCGCAATGACAAACAGGAGGATGTGCCGGGTGTTTTTGGTGAATATTCGTGGAATTGGAAAGATAAGATTATTGTTTTAGCGGGATTGCGGGGTGATTACAGTTCGCGATACGGTTATTTTCTCACGCCTCGACTGCATACAAAATTTAACTTCTCGGAAGCGTTTTATATGCGGGCTTCGGTGGGCAAAGGCTATCGTTCGCCCAATGTGTGGGCTGAAAACAGTTATTTGCTGGCGAGCAATCGAGATATTGTTGTGAACGATAACGGCGAAATGCTGAAACAGGAGGAGGCTTGGAATTACGGTGTGAATGTTACGGCACATATCCCGTTATTTAATAAAGAACTAACATTAAATGGGGAATTTTACCGCACCGATTTCAACAATCAGGTGGTGACGGATTTGGATAGCGACCCACACAAGGCGATTATCGGCAATCTGGATGGAAAGTCGTATGCCAACAGCATGCAATTGGAGGCTTCCTACGAGCTTTTGCGAGGCTGGACACTTACGGCAGCCCACCGAATTATTGATTCAAAAACAACTATTGGAGGCAAATTGCGTGAGAAACCGCTGACAAATCGCTACAAATCGTTGCTGACGACCTCGTATCAAACGCGATTGAAAAAATGGCAGTTCGATTTCACGACCCAACTCAATGGCGGCGGTCGCCTGCCTGATCCGGACTCTGCTAATCCATTGTGGGACAAAGAATTTGATGCTTATCCCATCTTGAATGCACAGGTCACGAAATTTTTCAGAGGCTGGTCGGTATATCTCGGTGCGGAAAATTTGACAAATTTCAAGCAAAAGCATCCGATTATTGACGCCACCAAACCAAATGGCACGGATTTTGATGCCTCTATGGTGTGGGGGCCGATTGACGGACGGCGCATTTACATTGGGGCGCGTTGGAATCTGGCCCTCTAAATCCCCCTCAGGGGGACTTTGGCACAGTATGAAAAGTATATTAATAATAATCCGGCTTTCTTGAATCCCCCTTGAGGGGGATTTAGGGGGCTATTAAAAACAAAAAAATGAACAAATTAGTTATTATTGGCGTGCTGCTGTTTGGAATAGCAGGCGTAGTGTTGGCACAAAAAAACAACACAAAAAGTGAAAATGTTACCACCGTGTTTGACGTGCAAACGATGCATGGTGATCATTGCAAACAACGTATTGAAGGCAACATTGCCTTCGAAAAGGGCGTGAAAGACCTGCAAGTGGATTTGAAAAAAAACACGGTCACGGTTACTTATGAACTGCAAAAAATTTCTGAAAAGCAGTTGATTGACGCTTTCAAAAAATTAGGTTATACAGCAACGCCTGTTACACCGAAGGAAAAAAAAGCGGCGACCGCTAAAGATGAAAAAAGTGATCATGCTTGCTGCAAGTAAACTTGCTGATAAGGTTTGCTCTCTGTCTTTCGCTAAAAAAAGTTGACTCACAGGGTCGTTAACCCACATTGCGCAAAATCAGTTTGCCTCAAAAAAAGAGGCTGTCTCAAAAGCCGAATTTTCCGTCCTTGCGAGCAAAGCGAATCAATCCAAGCTCTTTTACACACCCTGTAGGGTATGCTGATTTGCTTCGCTATGCTCGCAATGATGTTTCATTGGCATTTGAGACAGCCTCTTTCTAATTATTGATTATCGTTTATCATCGTTCTTACTTCACTTCCTCAAAAGTATATGCTGTTGATATTCAATATCTTACAAACCTATGTCGCAAATATGGTACAAATAGCATCTGCATCAATCTGTTTTTACAATTACCCACTTACCTCCTTTATCTGCACCATCTCGGCGGATAATGCCGTTGTTTTTGAGTTGTTCCAAATGGTGTCGCAAACTTCCTTCCGTAATGTTTAGTTGTTCAATCATTTCCGAACGAGAAATTTTATTGTTAGATTTAATCAATTCTATAATTAATGTCTTTATTTCTTCTGGTTGTTTTCTGGTTGTTTTCTTATCAGTTTCAAGAATTTTCTCCACAGTTTTCTCCACAGTTTTTTGGTTGTTTTCCGTACCGCTTTCTTCTCCGATTGTTTTTGTGGTATCTATCATAAAAGTGAATTTTGTTTTGTCGATAGTGGTTTCAAACAGGACTTCATTTCCTGTTTGCTTTTTCCATTGCAGCATTTTGTCAAATCCGTAACCTGCACTTTCACAAAGTTTTGCCAAACGGAAAAATTTTGCCAAAACCGGATTTCTCGGCAAAGTTTCGTCTGTTTTCATCAGTTCTTCAACAGAGCGGGGTAATTTTCCCGGATTTTCAAATTCAATACGGTTGGTAAAAACCCTGATTCGCGGTTTCATCGGACTGAAATAATCGCTGTGAATGAGCAGATTTACCAATGCTTCACGCAAAGCATCTATTTCTTTTGTGTCTTCGTGTCCGATTCCCATTTCACCGATTGTAAGCGGGTTGTTGGCGTAAATTCGCAGGCGTTGAAACAGCACAAAATAATATTCCCACAGATTTTCCTGTTCTTCCACTCTGAACGTGTAACGCGCTCGGCAGTTGATTAAATTCGTCATCGTCCATCGTGTTGTAATGCAAGTTTGGATTAAATCCTTTCAGATATTCACGGAAACGCTTGTATGAGGCTTTGTTAAGCAAATCAACTGACGTGCCTTCAACTGTCTTTTCCGACATTGAGCCGAAGGCTTGGTCGCGATAAAGGGCGTTGATTTCAAACTCGCTCGCCTGTTGGTCGCCGCTGCCTGTGCGAATAAAAGTGTTTTGTACACCGTTGAAATACACAGGTTTAATATCGGAAGACGGGATATAAAACGCCAAAACATTTTTACCGTCAATCTTATATCTCTTTGCCTGTGGCGACAATTTGATATTAAATTTTGTCTTGGAACGCAGCGTTGTAAGCATATCGTTTTCCAATTTTTCAACGTCATCAACACCGACAATGTCAAACGTTTGCTTCTTTTGCGACACGCCGAACACAATCCAACCTCCCGAAGTGTTGGAAAATGCAGAAACTGTTTCCTAAACGTCTTTCGGGATGTCTGTACGGGCTGTTTTGACTTCAAAATTGTCCCATTCAATATCTTGCAAATGTTCCAACAATTTCTGTTTGGTCATTGACTTGCCACTTTCTATGTTTTGTTGTTCAGGCATAATATTTATTTTGGGGATTTCTAAAAATTAATTCATTGTCAATCAAATAATTATGCGTATCTTTGCAGTGTATAAACAACCTATAAAAATGTAGTAAGATGCAGTACAAAAGACGAGGACATATGGGATTATTTGACAC
>BNTP01000113.1 GCA_025996695.1 Bacteroidia bacterium
AATGTTTTGAAGGCAGATGAACTCAAAATATGACAAAAAACGGTTGCTTTTTCTCTGGGCACGAGAAGTTTGAACGGGGCGAAGTCTTTCAAAAATATAAAGGACGGACTGTATGGACAAACTCTAATTAGTTATGAATTATGAATTATGAGTTATTTTGTCAAAATGATAGTTTAATTTTAATTCTTAATTTTTAATTTTTAATTAAATAAAATGAGTAAATTACACATAAAAAAAGGCGATACGGTTTTTGTGAATGCCGGCGAAGACAAGGGTAAAAGCGGACGTGTACTGAAAGTGTACACCGAAAAGCAACGCGCTCTTGTGGAAGGCATTAACTTGGTGACAAAGAGCACCAAGCCGAACGCAAAGAGTCCTCAAGGAGGATTCGTGAAGAAAGAGGCTCCGGTTCATATCTCTAACTTGAACGTGGTGGATCCGAAATCGGGTAAACCAACACGCATCGGTCGTAAGATAGGCAGCAAGGGAGTGTTAGTACGTTTCGCTAAAAAATCAGGGGAGGAAATCAAATAATGGCAAAGAAAGCAGAAACAGCTGTGCAAGCAGCAACTGTGAGCGCAGCAGGAGCTGTGAATACAGCAAACTTGAAGCAAGTCTATTTGGAGCAAATCGTTCCCACGCTGACTAAGGAGTTTAGCTACACGTCGAAGATGCAGGTACCTGTGTTGAAGAAGATAGTGATTAACCAGGGTTTGGGCGCAGCGGTAGCAGACAAGAAAATCGTGGATGTAGCAGTGACTGAATTGACGGCTATCACCGGTCAAAAAGCGGTTGTGACGATTTCCAAGAAGGATATTTCAAATTTCAAATTGCGACGTAAAATGCCGATTGGGGCAATGGTGACGTTGCGTCGTGAACAGATGTACGAGTTCTTGGAACGATTGGTTCGCGTGGCATTGCCGCGTATCCGTGACTTTAAGGGCGTCGAAAGTAAGTTGGACGGCAAAGGAAATTACACACTTGGTATTACCGAGCAAATCATTTTTCCGGAAATCAACATTGACGAAATCAATAAGATTTTGGGTATGAACATCACGTTTGTAACGTCTGCAAAGACCGACGAAGAGGGATATGCTCTATTGAGAGAATTTGGTTTACCGTTTAAGAACGCAAAAAAAGTACAAGAAAATGGCTAAAGAATCCATGAAAGCGCGTGAAGTGAAACGCGCAAAATTAGTTGCCAAATATGCGGCTAAACGCGAGCAGTTGAAGAAGGAAGGCAACTACGATGCGTTGCAGGCATTGCCGAAAAACTCCTCGCCCGTAAGACTGCACAACCGTTGCAAGCTCACTGGTCGCCCGAAGGGCTATATGCGCCAATTTGGTGTTTCGCGTATTCAATTTCGGGAGATGGCTTCGGCTGGGTTGATTCCTGGGATTAAGAAGGCGAGTTGGTAAGCGGGGTTTACCTCTTATATATCATTTACCCTGCATCATTTTGGTGTGGGGTATTTTGTTTTTTAATAAATACAGATTGAAATTTCAAAAAGAGTAAAATGACTAGGTACATTTTTAGTGTAGTGATAGCGTTGTTGATATGCGTTTATCAGAGTGGTTATGCAAAATACAATGTGATAGAATGTGATGATGCACCTGTTTCAATGGAAATTATCCAAGTCGATTTTACTGGGGCGAGTACGCTTGTTTTTTTCAAATATACCAATTTGTCAGACAAGGGGGCTTGGATAAATTTTGACGAAAATACCTATCTGAGAGATGTGAAAACAGGCAATGAGTATAAATTATTGAGTGCTATAAATATGCCCATAAGTGAGGAGGGGGAACCTAAGGCTCACATTTTTGACAAGGTTGGACAATATCATTATTTTTGTTTAGAATTTGAAGAACTTCCAAAATCTGTTGAAGAATTTAATTTGATAGAAAATGAAAATAATCCGACAGCGTTTAACTTCTATCGAATAAGGATAGATAAGCAAAAAACAAATGATTTCGTTAATGTAGAAAAATTTATCAAACCGACTCCCGTAAAAGAATATGGAATGAATATGAAAGATGGAAATTTGATAACTTATTTCAAATATAAAGGTTTGTCAATCTCAATGGTCATAGTTAGGGATAAAAATTATGGCAACTATTATCAAGCATGGATAAATATTCAAAATTTTACGGGGAAAAGTTTATTGCTTTCACCCAATAAAATAACAGCTCAAACTCAATTGTTAATCAATAAAAAGAAAAAGAAAAGTGTAAGAAGACCTAATTTTGACGAGCTGTATTTTGGTAATAATAATGCAAAAACATCAGAAGAAAAAGATTTAACCGAAATTTGGCAAAGTTTGGGAGAGAATATTTATCAAAAAGATGTAGAAGGCACAGGCGTTAAAGACTTAGAAGTGCTTTCTCACGCAGAATACATAAAAAAAGTAAAAAACTCTCAAGCGTGGTCTGCGTTTGCCGTTGCTCTTGGCAATGCTTTGGCTGCAAGTAATGCAGGTTATTCTTATTCAACAACGAATGTAAGTGCGACAGGGCAGACCAATGCTTACGCTTCTGTTTCTGGACATGTTAGAACTACTTATGGCTTTGCAAGCGGATATGGGTCTTCGTATTCTACTGCTTATGGACGGTTCAACTCGATCATACGATGGTGCTGCGGCTTATTATGCACAACAAAATGCAGCAAATAACACAAGTGCTTACATGCAAAATCAATATGAAATAAAAAGCAAGCTTTCAGAGGGGTATGCGAAAGCCAATACAATATCCAATCAGACGGAATTTATGGGTTATGTAAATATTAAATTTGTCAATACTGATAACATGACTATTTCAATTCCGCTTAATGGAGAAGTTTATGACTTCCATTGGGCAAAGTAAAATGTTTTTTTGTGGTTTTGCGATGAACAAATGATCATATATATAGAAAAGATATGAAATTAGAAAAGATAAATATTCAGAATTACCGCTGTTTCAGCAGTTATGAAATAGAGTTTACATCAGGTGTCAATGTGTTGATTGGCAAAAATGGTGTTGGGAAAACAACAATAATAAATGCAATCAAACATGGGCTTAGTTTTGTTTTTGCTAAAACAGAGCCGTCTGACAATCAGCAATCAATTGCAACCAGTGCAGAAGGGTTGACTGTCGAAAAGTTTGACCTTATGGATGCGTTATATGATGAAACAATTGAGGATTATCGTTATCCAATAGCGATACAATGCCATGCAAGTTCTTTGCCTCAATGGGAAATATATAAAGAAAGCGCAGCGGGTCGTATATTGTGGACGAAATACAAAGAGGCTCATCAAGTGTTTGAAGATAAAAAATATTTACCCATATTGGCAATATATTCAGATTCCTATCCCCATTTAGAGTCAGCTTTATCTACATACGCAAAAAAGATATTAAGTAGTGGGCATATCATCCCTAAAAATTTCGGTTATTATCAATGGGGAGCCGAATCGTCATGCGCAGAAGTTTGGGAACAGCGATTTATTAATCTCTGGGAAGATATAAAAGACAAACGTACAGCTCTGCAAAATTATAGTGGAACAACGGCAAGTCTTACCATCACAGTTGGTGAAATTATTAAGGACTCTACAAAAGAAAATTCTCAAGAAGCAACGAAAACTAAACTTTTCAATGAATTATTACACTTGGAAAGAGAAAGAGAGACCATAACAAATTTTCTGATTAATTTTTCAAATCCCATTTCAACTATTTCAACCCTTGATCAATTTAAAATACAAGGACTGGAGGTAAGCCGAAAAAAATATCTTAATGTGAGGTTTGTAGATGGACGTTCTGTCCTATTTCAGAATCTACCGGCAGGTTATAAAAGGCTTTTTTCTATTGTTTTAGATATTGCTTATCGAGCATATATATTGCAATTACGAGGAATTGGGGAACTGCTTCCAATCTCTTTGAAAAACCCGGAAGAAGTTACGGGCATTGTCGTGATTGATGAAATTGATTTGCATTTGCATCCGTCATTGGAACAGGAAATTATAGAAAGGCTTCAAAATACTTTTCCCAATATTCAATTTATTGTTTCTACGCACTCTAATCTTGTTATTGCGAATCTAAAAGAAAATGAGGGCAAAAATTCGATTATAAAATTGGATTGTATTGCCGGTAAATATACAAATCAGAAGTTGCCAAATCTGTTTGGAATTGGCTATGAAGCGTGTTTGTCTGATTTTATGGGAACTCCACCGAGAAACAGCGATGTGAAGTATTTAGCAGAGGCATATATTAGATTAGAGAAAAGACAGGAGGTAGAACAAGCCCAATTTATGCGCGATGAGTTGATAAAACTGGTTGGGAATGAGAATGTTACTAAAATCATTGATTCTTTTAGATAAAATCCGATGCAACATATTGACAAAAATATACCAAAATTCAAAAATCAAGCATACGATTTGTTAGACGCTTTTATACAAGGACAATGGCAACCGGAAGTTGGTCGCTATGTGAACTTAAGCTATGAAAGTTTAAAAAATGATGCTTTGCGAGATTTGTTATTAAAAGAGCAAAATCATTATTGCTGTTATTGCATGAAACATATTCTAAAGGAAGATTCAACCTTAGAACATATTATTTCTCAATCAGCTGATGCCACTCTTTTTGATAAATATGTAACATACGGAAAAATCAAAGGTAATGTCTTTTTCTGGGATAGAACAAACACTTATTCTACCAAATTCACTATGCCACCATTTCCGCATATTCTATCGTATGAAAATTTGGTAGCATCATGTGATGGACATATTCCTGAGGAAGGAGTTGGTAAACATTGTAATAATGCACGTGGCAGTAAAGAGATTATACCTCTGTTTTATATAAAGAATATTCATGATGAAATAGTCTATGAGTCCAATGGGACAATAACTTGTGATGCAAAATATTTTCCAACGTTAGAAGCTCTAAAATTAGAACATGAAACCTTACAGATATTTCGTCGATGTTGGTTAAATCTGCCATCAAAATATACTGACTTTGATGTGAAAAAAGCCTGTGCTGACGAAGATTTGAAGAATAGGATAATTGATGATATGGATGTTGCCAAAATAAAAACATCAGATAGAACCACAATAAGAATCCCAACTTTTTGGAGTTCGTTTGTGGATTATTATTGGTTTTATCTTTATAAAATGGAGAAGAAATCAGAAACGACACCACAGAAAGCGCAGCGGTAGCAGATTCGCCTGCACAACCGTTGCAAGCTCACAGGTCGCCCGAAAGGCTATATGCGCCAATTTGGTATTTCGCGTATTCAGTTTCGGGAGATGGCTTCGGCTGGGTTGATTCCTGGGATTAAGAAGGCGAGTTGGTGATTTTTTTGTGATTTGTTGTTGCGGGGTTGACCCGCAATCTCCTCAATATTTATGCCCTGCATCTTTTTGGTGTGGGGTGTTTTTATTCAAAATAAAGTTGTACCTCTGTGCTTTGAAAAATCACAATTATGATAACGAAAGAATATGTTACGGAATTGAAACACAGCGGGAACGGCGATTTAGCCAACCTCGTGACTGCACAACGCGATGTGGGCAGCATCAATTTTATTCTTGAAAATTTAGGGCAATTGCCTGATGATTTTCACGCGGATTTTCTGTATAATCTTCTTAATCACCAACATGCGCAAGTTCGCTTAAACGCGGTAAAAAATATAGGAAAACTAAACGGAAAATCAGATGCAAAACCCTTAATTGCGCTCTATCAACACGAATCAGATACAAGCGTAAAGCGCGAAATTGTATCGTCAATCGGCAGGCAAAGAAAATGTACCAACAAGCCGTTGCTTTATGATTTTTTGGAAGACGAAGACCCAAAAATCGTGTGCCAAGCAATACGAGGTTTGCTTGTTTTTGACAACGACCAAGACGTGGAAGAACACTTGCGTCCACTCGTAAATCACCCTAACGAAATGGTACGAACGGTGATTTACAAAGAATATTTTGCCAAAGAAATACCTAAAAAAGACATTTTACCTCACGCTGAAACTTACGACTTTCTTAAAAATGTTGTAGTCAATGCCGATGTTTTGGAAACATTAAAATCTGTGCCGGATGAAAGTGTTCATTTAACTTTCACTTCGCCACCATATTACAATGCCCGTGATTATTCAATTTATCCAAGTTATCAAACTTTAGCAGCATAGTAATGAAAGCAGAAAAATTCACGGATAAAGACAGAAAATTAGTTTTAGAAGAATTGGAAAGAATCCAAAAAGTAAAACTAATTCCCGTAAAATCGTCAAGAAAACTCTTTATTGACGAAAACGGTTTGCCTTTTATTGTCTTTGGAGGTAGAGAAGATTGGCATGGAATCACGGCAAATGCAATAAATGAATTAATCAATGCTAAGAGAGAAGGAGCTTTTGTCGTTGTGAAAAAATTCAATACCAAAATGGACATTAATGTTGGTTCTCTGTCCGTTTTTATTTCAAATCTCAACAAATTGGTTTTTACAAAAAATGGTGGGCTGCAATTTCATTGTGTTACAACCGAAGATGGTTTGTATATTGAGGAAATCCCTGATTTATATTGCAATAAAGTATCTGAAATTTATTTCCCAAACCATAAGAAAGATTTGAGCAGATTAAAAGAAATTTCTAAAATTATCAATATTGAAGTTCACTAGTGTCCACTAAAAAAAAATAAGACTTAGCTGACTATCATTTTGATAGTTGTCCGTATGAGCCGATTTTTCAAAGAGATCCTTGAGCGGGGTTTTATCCAATAGCGAGATGCTCAAAATACGCAGGACATCATAGGTAGAACGTTTGAGTTTGAGTTCATGTTCGACAATGGCCACTAAACAATAAGAGATTATGGCGATGTAAATTTGCGTTTTGACAGCATCTTCGGTAGTACCCCAAAATGATTTAATGCACAGATGCTGTTTTATCCATTTGTAAAATAGTTCCACTCTCCAACGATATTTATAAA
>BNTP01000114.1 GCA_025996695.1 Bacteroidia bacterium
AGCCGGGATATAGACCAAGATTGGAATAAGAAGGATACCAACCATTGGTATTCTGATTAGCCAATTCTCCATAGGATACGCGCAATTTAAGTAATCCTATATATTCGTTAAGCGACTCCATGAAACTTTCCTGTGCAACATTCCAACCCAAAGAAAAAGATGGTGACCATACATCACGGTGTCCTGTACGGTAACGCGACGAACCGTCGTAACGCAGGTTGGCTTCCACTAAGTATTTGCCTTCGTAGTCGTAGTTGATACGACCGAAGTATCCGAGCGTTGTCCATCGGTTGCGTTCACCGTTTACGCTTGGCACCACTGCTTTACCATTTTCGTCATAACCATCTGTCAAATTAATTTCCGGCAGGTTGGGATCCATAACGCCTGCGCGTTGTAAACCGAATTTCACCTGTGACATAGACTGTTCCTGCATCCCGATCATCGCCTTGAAGTTGTGTTTTTGATTCAGCGAGAAACTATATTCGGTATAAGCGTTTACACCAAGCAGGTCGTCTTTCTGTTCTTCTTCGTGCACATTGGAAGATTTGCTATAAGCAACCGGTTGATTGTTTACATCGTAGCGATAAGTAACAAATTTATCCCAATGGCGGTTGTAATTCTTAATAGAGTAGTTTACTTCCACATTCGTCCGCCAATTCTTGACAGGCTCTAATGTTAAAGTGGCATTTTGGTAGGTATTATCGGTCGTAGCACGGTCGTTACCCGAATCACGCAAATTCAGAGCGTGACGTTGAAAAAGATTGCCATTGGGGTCATACATCGGTAACATTGCCCATGCGTGCCGTCCAATATCTGTAAACAAACCGTTAGTCAGTGCCGCCGGGCGTTCGTAGGTGTTGCGCACAAAGCAATTGCTGTATCCTAATTTTGCCCAATCGGTCAATTGATAACTCACTCTTACATTGGACGAAAATCGGTCATACGTGTCTTGATTAAACACCATCAAACCGTTCTGATCAAGATAGTTGATCGACCCAAAGAACGTCAGTTTATCGTTTCCACCACTTATACTTAAGTTGTGTTCCTGAGAGGACGCTGTTGAACGGAAAATTTCCTTGTAATAATTTCGATTGTCAACACCACCGATTTTCTTCTCATAACCTGCTACCGTACTGGTTGGATCGAAACCTTCTTCCCATTGTCCGGTAGCACCGTTCTCATAAATAGGAGAAGTAAGAACGCCATTTTGATAATCTTTAATCGCTTGCACCCAAGATTCATTAAAGTGAGGACCTTCGCCACCATTGCCAAGTGCTTCGTTAAAATAGAGCGCAAGAGTGTAGGAATCCATTGGTGTGGGCATCAAAATAGGTGAATTATAACGGAAATTGTTACTGTAATTCACTCTGGTTTTACCTGCCTTACCACTTTTGGTGGTAATAAGGATAACACCAAAAGAGGCTTTTGCTCCATAGATAGAGGAAGCCGCAGCATCTTTCAACACCGACATTGTTTCAACATCGCTGGGATTGAGTGCGTTGATGTCGCTTTCCGCACCATCTATCAATATAAGAGGATCGCTCTTAATATCACTATCAATGGTTCCACGCCCACGAATTTTGATACTTGCCGTGGCATCCAAACTTCCGCTGTTTTGCGTAATAGTCATCCCCGGTACAAGTCCTTGCAGTGCTTGTGCAACTGAGGTCACAGGGCGGTCCGCGATGTCTTTTGCCGTAGCAATACCGATTGCTCCGGTCAGGTTCACTTTCCGTTGCGTACCAAAACCTACTACGACCACTTCGTCAAGTTGACTGGAACTTTCTTTTAGGGTTACATCAATAGCTGTTTTCCCATTGACGGCAATTTCTTGGGTTAAATAACCCAAATAAGACACTTCCAAGGTGGCGTTGGGCGACACGTTCAGCGTGTATGTCCCATCTACATTGGTGGAGGTTCCATTTCTGGGATTTCCTTTTTCGACAACACTTGCGCCGATGATCGGACCATCGGCATCAGACACTACGCCGGAAACCGGCTGTGTCGATTGAGCGAATACATTTGGCAGACACAGACTCATCATCAAGCAGATGAGAGCAGTCTGTCGTAAGACTAATTTCACTTTGTTTCTCATAATATTTCTTTTAAGATTATAAATAAACTTGCGGTTTATTAACAAACCGACTGCATATATGAGAGAAAAGAAATAAAATCAGGTAGAATATCCGTTCATAGAGGTCAATTTATCCGTAAATACGGATTATTCAACCTTTTTTACGTTAAATTCGACTAATCGTTCGTAGATGATGAATTAATTTTCATTTGTCGGCGTGAGAATTTTATCCAAATATTCGCTCGGCAGCAAGCCAAACTCTTTCTTGAAACAAGCACTGAAATATTTTGGGTCATTGAATCCTACGCTGTAAGCGAGTTCGGAGATGCGGATTTTCTTTTTCTCTTCGATGACTTTACAAGCCGTTTTCAATCGGATATTCCTGATAAACAACGAGGTATTTAACCCCGTGAGTGATTTGAGTTTCTTGTATAAAGTCGATTTACTGATGCCCATCGTGTCGGCAAAACGTTTTTGGTCGAAATCACAATCATCAATATGTTGATGAATACACGCTACTGCATTATTCAGAAATTCCTCGTCTATGTCGGAATAGTTTAACCCCTTAGCCTCAAACACATATTGCTTCTTAAATTCGTGAGCCACACGCTCTTTGGCTTTCAACAGATTTTTGATTTTTGAATACAAAACATTCAAATTGAAGGGTTTGGTAATAAAGCCGTCAGCACCGGCATCGTATGATTCAATGCGGTCTTCTTCCTTGTTTTTGGCAGTCAGCAAGATGACCGGCACGTGCGAGAGTTCAAACTCATTTTTCACATATTTGCAAAATTCGAGACCGTCCATCACGGGCATCATTACATCGGAAATAACTAAATCTATGTATTCGGCTTCCAAAATTTCGATAGCCTCCCGACCGTTTTTCGCCGTCACAATATTGTATTCTTTACTCAACAGTTTGACCATCAAAGCCAACAACTCTTCATTGTCTTCCACCAACAGCAGGGAATAGTCTTTCAAATGTTCCTCTTTTCCCTCTTCTTCCGGCTCTACGATAGGTGCCGTCACTTCTTTCGGCACGTATGTGTATTCGTCTATTTCCGCCTCACTATAAGCATCTTGATTGACAGGCAGTTGCACAAAGAAAGTCGTACCCACGCCCACTTCGCTTTCTACTCGTATCACCCCTTTATGCAAATCCACCAAATCTTTGGTTAAAGACAGTCCTATCCCTGTTCCTATGGTATTGAAACGGCGATAATCACCTTCATAAAAGCGTTTGAACAAGCCTTTTACGTCTTGTGGCTTGATGCCATCGCCATTGTCTTTGACGGAAATTATCACTATATTCTTATTCTCTGTATCTAACGACACATTGACTTGAATGAATCCGCCCGGCTTGTTATACTTCGCAGCATTCGACAGCAAATTAAACAATATTTTATCCAATTTGTCGCGGTCGAAAAATCCCACAATACTTTCCGGATCGGATATCAAAGAAAAGTGCATTTTATTTTTCTTCATCAACGGTTTGAAACTGTCCACACCCGTTTTTACAAAATCGGCAATGTCGCCGTTAGATACTTTCAATTTCAAATTGCCTGTTTCGGCTTTCCTAAATTCTAATATTTGTTGCAACAGGCGAATAAGACGGTTGATATTCGTACTCATTACCTCGTATTGGTCTTGATGTTGCGGCTCATTCATTTTCAAATCATCAACCGAGGCAGAAAGGATCGTGAGCGGCGTAAGAAATTCGTGGGTTATATTTGTGAAAAACTGCAATTTAGCGTGATTGAGTTCTTCCGTTTTAATTTTTTCCAAACTCTTTACTTTTAAGGCATTACGCAACGAAATTCTATTCTTAGCAATGGTCACTCCGGCATAAATAGCCACTAAAATCAGCATAAAATAAATCAGAAAAGCCCACCAAGTCAACCAAAAAGGCGGTAGAATAACCACATTCAGCACGGTTTCTTTTTCACTCCAAGCCCCTGTTTCGTCCAACGATTTCAACAAAAAGCGATAACTGCCCTGCGGAAGATTGTTGTAGGACGCAAAACGATGTAAAGCATCGGTGTATTGCCATTCCTTATCAAATCCGGTAAGTTGATAGGCATACTTTTCTTGGCTCGCATTGAGATAATTCAAGTTCGCAAATTCTATCGTGAAATTATTGTAATTGTAGGGCAAACGGATTTTTTGGGTGTAACTCGGTGCATCCGGCGAAACTTTATTTCGAAGTTTCGGGGATAGATTTTCCAACGATTTATTATACAATTTGATGTCGGTAATCACTAAGGGCGAATAGGATTGCTTGTTGCTCAACAATGCCGGGTCAAACGAATTATAGCCGTTGTGACCGCCAAAATAAAGCGTTCCATCAGCGGTTTTGAAAGCGGCTTGGCGAGTAAACGAATTGGCTTGCAAACCATCGGAAGTCGTATAGATGCGACAGAAAACCGAACTGTCCCCAAATTCCAACTTGACTAATCCCGCATTCGTGGCAACAAATAAATTCCCGGCATTGTCTTCTTCTATGCTGTAAACAATATCGCCCGGCAAATTATAGGATTGTTGAACACTCACAAAGGCATCTTTTTCCCCATCAAACAAACTCAATCCGCCTCCTTCGCTGCCCAACCAAATCCGTCCTTTACTATCTTTATAAATCACTTGAACATTATCGTTGTTCAGTTTCTGATTGGTCAGGCTGTATTGTTTAAAACTTACTATTTTAGAAGTTGCTGCCTCTTTTTTTACTTTAAATACACCGTCACCATTCGTACCGAGCCACACGGTAGTTGGATTTTCTTCTTCAATACTGAATACATTATAATGCTTGTTAGAGTCTTTATTCTGTCCTAAATCGGGATAGGCTTTTCCTTGTTTTGTTTTGGTGTCAAACAGACTGATACCATCCAAAGTGCCTATCCACACCACTTGATTGCCATCTTCCTTGTGGTTTGCGCCAACGATAGCCGCTATTTCGCGGGCTACCGATGGCTTTTCTGCTATAATTGCTGTTTTCATATTTTACGTCCTTTCTTCGTTTCCGGTTTTACTTCCTGTTGCTGTTTTGCCTCCTGCTTGAGGTCGGGATTTTGTTTGTAAAATTTCAGTTTGCTGGTTTCCGCATCTATCTTGACATAAGCATTAAACTCCCGCCCATCTTTTTTCATTCCTTCCACATACACGGTTTTCATGGCTTTTATATTGGCATATTGCTTTTCGTCCAAAGGAGCACCAAGCAAAGGGTTGGAAATATACACTCCGGTTGTTTTTCCCTGTTGATTATTCTGATTTTGGCTTTGTTTTTTGTCTTGGTTAAAAACGAGTGCCAAATAACGTTTGTTGGCATCGAATTGTACTTCACCGTCAAATTTTGTGCCTTTAGTGGAAGTCATACCTTCCACTTTAACTTTTTCGCCATTTGCAAATTTTTGTTTTTGTTCTTCACTTAATATTGCGCCTTTATAAGTATCAGGCAATTTCAGCCATTCTTTGCGATATGCCACCAATTCGTTGGTCTGTTTGTCCAATGACAAAAACACGGGTGTTTTTTCACCTTTTGTAAATTCCGCATCTGCCACGCGACCAAGACCATTTGTTTCAAGCAAATTCTGTTTGTCTTCTTCGGTAAATTTTATTCCGAAATAAGGACGTTTCAACTCCGGCTCTTTGCGGATAAGGTGAACGGATGGTGTAAAACTGCCATCGTCCATTTTCTTGAGGGAGAAACGCGCATCGGAGCGTAGAGTTTCGCTTTCAAATTTCATTGCAACAGGCATCAGATTTGTTTTCTGATAATCAAGCAGTTTATTCAAGTTGCCGGATTTTTCCAAATTCTCGCGTGTAATGCCGTAGTTCTGAAATTTTTCCCATTGTACAAGGTCGGGGTTGATGGCGTGTGTTTTCGCATACTGTTCCGGCTCAACCTTGTGCATATCCAAAAACTGCTTGTTTACAGGTTGTTCGGAATTTTTCAATGCCTCCTGCAAATTGTTTGCTGTTTCCCCTGCCTTGTCCGCCGGTGCTTTGAAAAACATAAAATGTGTAGGGTTTTTTACCTGCCGCATAAAGTTGGAAAAGAAGTTTTCGAGTACGTTGCCGTGTTTGTCAATTTTCAGGAAATCGGGATTGTTTTCCTGCTTGGACGGTGTGGTTTGCAGTTTGCCGTCCTTGTCAATGCCTTTTACGGCTTTCAGTTCATCACTGTTTTGTTCCTTGACCAAAAGCACATCTTGGTCTTTTACATTTTTGTCCATGTTACTTTAATTTTTTATGATTACGCCAATAGCAGCGCAATCGCAAAAGTAAATGAACATTGTTTGCAGAAAAAGGCTTTGTGGCGAAGTGGCAGGGGTTTGCCGAGTATGTGGTAGAGGGTTGCAATGTCTTAAGTTCAATTATCAAATGTGATCTTGTATTTTTATATTGAATAATTTTGTATACCTTTGCATATATTTTAAACAAAAATGATGAAATACACTGTCAGTAGATTTGTCCTGCTTTCAGTTTTCTTCTTTTGCACATTTTCTTGGGTAAAAGCGGAAGATTGGCGACCCATTCAGGTTTTAACAACGACAACCGGATTACCGACTGATGAGGTAAAACAGGTGTATCAAGACAAAGACGGTTATATTTGGATAGCCACCAATGATGGCTTGTGTCGCTACGATGGTTATCAATTGAAGATTTACAAGACTAACCTTTATACACCGGAACTGCTGACAAGCAATAAATTAACGGCAATCGCAGAAGATGGCAATCACAATTTGTGGATAGGTACTGCCACCGGTTTGAATATCCTGAATAAGATTACGGGCGAAATTACTAAGGTTGATAGAAAAAAACTGCGCGGAAATAATATACAGGCTATACTTGCAAC
>BNTP01000115.1 GCA_025996695.1 Bacteroidia bacterium
GGTGGGGACAAAAGATGCCAATGAGTTGGGCATTTATGACATGAGCGGCAACGTGTGGGAATGGTGTTACGATTGGTATGGTGACACATTTCCAAGCAGTGCAACCAATCCTACGGGGGCTTCTTCCAGTTCTGCCCGCGTGATTCGCGGCGGCGGCTGGAACCGTGCTGCGTCTAGCTGCGGCGTGTCGCTTCGCTACAACAACACGCCCGGCGGCCGCTACACCTACTTAGGCTTCCGCTTGGCGCTCCCGCTGTAGTTTTTTCCTTTTAGTTTATCACTAAGACGTCTGTCTATGTTTTAAGCTAAAGAAAAAATAAAAAATGAGTTTGCCAAAAGCGAGGGAGGGACGACCTCGCTTAGGCAAACGAATTAAATACCGCGAAGCGGTCGAAATTTTTTTTGATTTTGGCATAGCGTCCGCGCTATGTTGCGCCCAAGCCCGAGGGCTTTTGTAGACCTTCCATATCTCGAAGATATGGAAGCGCGAGTCAATCGCACACGCTTGGATATTTGAAAATTTTTATCTACCTTTGTAGCGATTATTTAATCAAAGCGATTAAATATGCCAAAATAATAATTTAAAATTGACCATATTTATGACAAAGAAAGAGGAAAAAAAGAAAAAACCGGGGCGTTACATGGATTTGAAGACAGACCATGGATTTAAGACCGCTTTTGGAGAGAAGCGTGAGAAGTTGTTACTCAACTTTTTGAACAGCGTTTTGGAGGGGCAAAAAAAAATTGTTAAAGTTGAGCATTTGCCACTCAAGCAGTTAGGGTTCAAGCCCGAAGACCGAGACACAATTTACGATTTGTATTGTACGGATGAAGATGGAGAGCGGTACATAGTGGAGATGCAAGTGGCTCAACAAAAGCATTTTATGGACAGGTGTTTGTTGTATGCGGCGGCATCCATCCTGAAACAAGCCAAGAGAGGCAAATGGGATTATGGATTGAAACCGTTATATGTCATAGCCATTTTGAATTTCGATTTGACCGAGGATAATACCGATTACATCAATCGTTATTCACTGCTGAATGAAAAAACGAAGAAAAAGGCAAGCGATAAATTGCAATAGATTAGAAAAAATCGCTTATCTTTGCACACTGAGGGGCTGCGCAACAAATTTCGCTTTTGTAGTTGCACACGGGAATATATGGTTTTGTAGCCCTATGGGCTACCGACTACAGGATGAATTATCTTCATCCCGTTAGGGATGATTGCTCGGTAGAAATGACAATGCATCATGCGGGATTATGTAGGGGAATCTCATGTTCTACCGAACTACAATCCCTAACGGGATTAACAAACCGAATATCAACACGTACAAATTATAAACAGATGAAAATTATAAACAGATGAAAAATAAAATAACAGAACTGTTTGAAATCAAATACCCCATCATTGCCGGAGGCATGGTGTGGGTGAGCGGGTGGAAACTGGCGGTGGCGGTGAGCAACGCGGGTGGATTGGGACTTATCGGCGCAGGGTCGATGCATCCCGACACGTTGCGAGAACACATCCAAAAAGCCAAAGCAGCCACCGACAAGCCCTTTGGCGTGAATGTGCCGTTGCTCTACCCCGAAATTGATAAACTCATGGATATTTTGGTGGAAGAGGGTGTGAAAATTGTGTTCACGTCGGCAGGAAATCCCAAAACATGGACGTCGATGTTGAAATCACACCACATGACTGTGATACACGTCGTGTCCAGTTCCAAATTTGCACTGAAAGCACAAGACGCAGGCGTAGACGCGGTGGTTGCCGAAGGTTTTGAAGCGGGAGGACACAACGGACGCGAAGAAACCACAACTTTCACATTGATTCCACAAGTGCGACAGGCGATTTCTATTCCGCTGATTGCCGCCGGAGGCGTCGCCACGGGCAACGGTCTGCTGGCAGCCTTGGCTTTAGGTGCTGACGGCGTACAAATCGGGACGGCTTTTGCTTTGGCCAAAGAATCTTCCGCACACCTCGCATTCAAAGAAAAATCCATCGCTTTGCAAGAGGGCGGCACGATGCTGTGTCTGAAAAAACTCGCTCCAACTCGCCTGATCAAAAATGATTTTTACGACAAGGTCGCAGTCGCCGAAGAGTGTGGAATGGGTGTTGAGGAATTGCGCCAAATTTTGGGAAAAGGTCGTGCGAAATTGGGTATTTTTGAAGGCGATTTAGTCGAAGGCGAGCTGGAAATCGGACAGATAGCCTCTCTCATCAAAGAAATTAAGCCGGCGAAACAGATTATTGATGAAATTGTGGCTGAATTTAATCAATCGGCAGCCACAATCATCCCACTCCCCAAACAAAGTTTGCAGTCGGGATCATAAATAACGCCAAATTGACCGGCGGCAATGCCCTGTATTCGGTCTTCCGACTCAATACGGTAAATATCCTCAATGCGTCGAAGCGTCCCGAACGTAAATTCAGGTGTGTGACGGATTTTGAAAGCGATGCGCCTTTCATCAACTCCGTCGTCGGTAAACTCACCCCACGGGTCTTCCGTGATGAAGTGAAAGCCTTGCAAATTCACCACTTTGCCATAAGCCGTATCCGGTTCATAGCCTTTGGATGCATATATAATATTGTTGTCCACGTCTTTTTTGACCACAAACCACGGCCCACCACCCAACTGCAAGCCACGCCGCTGTCCAATCGTGTGAAACCAATAACCTTTGTGTTCGCCCAAGATTTTGCCGGTTTCCAATTCAACAATTTTGCCCGGTTTTTCACCCAAATAGCGGCGAATGAAGTCGTTGTAGTTGATTTTCCCCAGAAAGCAGATGCCTTGACTGTCTTTTCGCAGCGCGCTGGGCAATCTTTCTGCCGCAGCAATCGCCCGCACCTCACTTTTTTGCAAATGCCCGATGGGAAACATCAATTTGGAAACTTGCAAATAATCTACCTGTCCCAAAAAATAGGTCTGATCTTTCACCTGATCGGCGGCTGTGGAAAGATAGGTTTTGCCGTTCAGCTCGGTTGTAGTGGCATAATGTCCTGTTGCAATCTTGTCAAACGCATACCCCCATTTTTGCTCAAACGTACCAAATTTAATCAATTTGTTGCACATCATATCGGGATTGGGCGTCAAGCCGCGTCGCACGGCATCAATGGTATAGTTCACCACATTAGCCCAATACGCTTCTTGCAGCGACACCACTTCCATCTTGCAGCCATATTTGCGCGCAATGGCAGTTGTGATTTCAATATCTTCCTCCGACGGGCAATCGACATAACCATCCTTATCTTCCATACCAATCTTGATATAGAAAATCGTCGGCTCATAACCGGCCTCTTTAAGCCGGTGCACCACCACCGAACTGTCTACTCCTCCCGAAACCAGGGCTGCAATATTCATATACTGAAATTTGAAGTGCAAAATTACATGAAAATTATTAGATTTCCAAGCGCACTGATAAAAAAATTCATAATTCATAATTCATAATTTTTTCGTACCTTTGTCCCTAAATGTGCGTCGTATGCAGAAATTCAAGTTTGGAAATTATCAGGAAAATGATTCAATGAGCCGGTTAGTGAGCGAAAACTATGGCGCTCTGTTGGTTATGAGCCGGTTTGAGATTGCGCTGGGCTTTGGCGATAAAAGCATTGGTGAGGTGTGTCGCGACACTCACGTGGATACAAACACTTTTTTGTCGGTCATCAATATGACAGACAATGGCTTGTCGTTGGAGGCGTTGATGGACTATTTGCACCGTTCGCACGCTTATTTTCACAATTACCGGCTGCCTGACATTCGCCAAAAATTGGTGCAAGTGCTGAATTTGGGGCAAGATGACTTGAATAAAGCCGTGTTGGGCTATTTTGATAACTTTGAGGCGGAAATGCGCAAGCATACGAATTACGAAGATAAAAAAGTCTTTCCATACGTCAAGGCATTGCTCAAGCGTGAGAAAACGGAAAAATGTCCGCTGACTTTTTCCAAACAACACGAACAAATTGAAACGCGCTTGACGGAATTTAAGAACATTCTTATCAAATATTATCCTGCTCAAAGCACCAACGAGATGAATAGCGTGCTGTTTGATATTTTCAACGCGGAACACGATTTTGAATCACACAATGCGGTGGAAGACCAACTTTTTTTGCCCGCCATTCAAGTCTTGGAACGTAAAAACGAACAATCGGCATGAGTTGCACCGTCAAAATCACAATTATTGAGCCCTCACTCATCCTTCGAAGCGGCGTTATGTCCGTTTTGAAGCAACTCAAAAGCATCCCGACAGAATTGTTTGATGTCTGCGACCTCGACCGGCTCAAAACGTCGCCCAGTTGGCAAAAACCGGATATTGTGATTGCAAATCCCATTTTTCCAATCAAAGAAATTAAAAATGAGGTAGGCCATCCGGACATCAAATGTCTTGCGCTGCAGAATAATTTGTTTGACCCAACCACCCTGAAAGCCTACGACGAGGTGCTCTCTATCTACGATTCGGCAGAACAAATTCAAGAGAAATTGACAAAATTACTTCACGAGCAACCGGAAGGCGCCCCCCATTCAAGACGGCACGAATCGCTCTCGCAACGCGAAAAAGAAATCATCGTTTGCGTCATTAAAGGAATGACTAACAAGCAGATAGCAGATGCCCTCAACCTCTCGACGCACACCGTCATCAGCCACCGAAAAAATATCGCAAACAAATTGCAAATCCACAGCACGGCGGGGCTGACAATCTATGCCATCGTTAATAAATTAGTTGATTTGCCGGCTTAAAACAAGTCAGCTATATCCGAGAGGATACAACGAGGGTGGAAGAGGTAATGATTATTTAAAAATAATTCATAATTCATAATTCATAATTCATAATTATTTCGTACCTTTGCACCCTAAAATAATTGAAAAAAAAATGGGTAAAATTATTGCTTTAGCAAATCAGAAAGGTGGAGTGGGGAAGACCACAACCGCGATAAATCTGTCAGCTTCTTTGGCCGCATTGGACAAAAAAGTACTGCTGGTGGATGCTGACCCTCAGGCGAATGCTTCGTCGGGGTTGAGTATTGATATTAGTAACTTGAACAGCACCATTTATGAATGTATGATTAATGGGGTGGATCCGGCGGAAGCATTGGTGCCAACGGAGGTGCCCAATCTGGATCTCTTGCCGTCGCATATCAATTTGGTGGGCGCCGAAATAGAAATGCTTCAATTAGAAAATCGTGAAAAAGTGCTGAAAAAAGTATTGGCGGAGGTCAAAGACAAATACGATTTTATTTTGATTGACTGTTCTCCATCGCTGGGATTGATTACTATTAATGCGTTAACCGCTTCCGATTCGGTAATTATTCCTGTGCAATGCGAATTTTTCGCTTTAGAAGGAATCGCTAAGTTGCTGAATACTATTAAGATAGTGAAGTCGAAATTGAATCCGAATTTAGACATCGAAGGCTTTTTGTTGACGATGTTCGATGCACGTTTACGTTTGTCGAACTCCGTTCACGAGGATGTGCGCAAACAATTTGGCGATTTGGTATTCAAAACGGTCGTCCAACGCAATGTGAAATTGAGCGAAGCTCCCAGCTACGGACAGCCCGTCATCCTCTACGATTCCGAATCCACAGGTTCAACCAATCATTTGAAGTTGGCACAAGAATTGATAGAGAAAAATGAGAAGAGGAGTTAAAGAAGTTAAAGAAGTTAGAGGAGTTAAAGAAGTTAAAGAAGTTAGAGAAGTTAGAGAAGTTAGAGAAGTTGGCTAAATCTTTTTTTGAGGTGCTATATTTTGCAAGTCCTGCACACTCACCCTGAGCGCAGTCCCGCAGGGACGATACTTTATTAACCGTAGACTTCAGTCTACGGACAGCCTGCCACACGCCACCTTCACCCCGCAGGGGTGACACTTGATAGTGCCGTCCCTGCGGGACTATGCTATCGTGCTCATTTCTATACCGTAGACTGAAGTCTACGGTTAATAAAGGGCTGTCCCTGCGGGACAAGGCTCCGTTGGCAAAATATAGCACCTCAAAAAAAGATTTAGCCAAATTCCGTATGATGATGGATTCTTTCATTTTTTTTGCAAAGTTAAAACTTTAATCCGAATTATCAAAATATTTTTCAATTGCAGGGATACAAAAATTTGTACCCCTGACAATCATTGGTTTAGAAAGGCAAATCGTCCTTCATTTGTTCCAGAGGCGGCAATACCTGACCATTTTCAAGCGGAGCAACATTTACCGGTGGCTTTTGTTCCAACGGCTTAGTGCCTCCCTCCGGCTTGTTGTCGAGCAATTCAACGTTTTCGCCGACAATTTCGGTCACATAGCGCACGATGTTTTGCTTGTCGGTGTACGAACGCGTTCGTAACCGTCCTTCAATGTAAAGTTTTGAACCTTTACGGATGAACTTTTCGGCTAATCCTGCCAATCCGCTTCGCAACGTGATGTTGTGCCATTCCGTACTTTCCGGAATTTGCGTTCCATTAGCTAAGGTGTAACCTCTCTCGGTGGTTGCCAATGAGAAGTTTGCTAACACTCCACCCTCTTCAAAGTGTCGCATCTCAGGATCTTTGCCTGCGCGACCAATTAAAATAACTTTGTTTACTGACATAAAGTAAATTGAGTTAAGATTGTAAATAATAAAAATATCGCGTCAAAAGTACAAAAAAAAATTGAATTAGCAAACTTTTTTTGTTTTATTTCACTAGTGTCCACTAAAAAAAAATAAGACTTAGCTGACTATCATTTTGATAGTTGTCCGTATGAGCCGATTTTTCAAAGAGATCCTTGAGCGGGGTTTTATCCAATAGCGAGATGCTCAAAATACGCAGGACATCATAGGTAGAACGTTTGAGTTTGAGTTCATGTTCGACAATGGCCACTAAACAATAAGAGA
>BNTP01000116.1 GCA_025996695.1 Bacteroidia bacterium
ACAAGTCAGTGCTTCCTTTCAATAGTTACGGTTTATTTTTTTCTCATCCTGATAGGGGTTTCCCGAGGAAACCCCTATCGGATTTAGGCACGCCGTTTCACTTACAAGGCGAGAGCCTTGTTTTCTATAGTAGTCTCTCATAACAGAGAAAGAGTTGTTGATATTATTACAAACTACCGATGCATAATGTATGAATTTTTATGGCATCGCGCGTCGCTTCCGCCTGGTCAATACCATACACGTTAGAATCGTAGTTCACTACGTTGGTGTCGGGGTACCCGGTGAACGGAGCAGATGGGAACAATATGATGCGGATTTTTTGTTTTAAGCCGTCTTCGCTCCAATACATCGTAGAAGACCATGTGGCGGTAGCAGCTGTACCCACTCCAAGCGCGCGGACGGATGTGGTCACGGGACTCCGAAAAATTTGGACAGCATCCGCCACTGAAGGGATTTCCATACCGCGAGAATAGCAGAAAGCGTTCGCCGCTCTGAAGCTAAGATAATCGGAGGCGTTTCCAACCAAAAAGCATATCTTTTTCGCTGCGGCTACGATTTTAGCTCCCGTTCCGTAACGGTTTTCGCAATCGGCATCAGTTGCATCAACCGCGCTTAATAATCGGATATTTGACGCGCGATAAAGACTGGCAGAAATTGCCCCGGCGCGGGTGTCGGAGGCTGCTACAGTATACGCGTTGATGATTTTATTTCCCCCGGTCGTATACATCGGCGCTGTAGTCGTCGCAATTGCGCCATTAGTGGCGTGCGAAGGGCTTGTTACCGAGATAGTTCCACGGTTCTTCAGTGAGTCGGCCGTCGCCGCTGTCCCGGTCGTATTAGCATCAATCTCAGCAGGGATGTCATTTCTATTTATAATTCGATAGCTTGGTGCACCGGCGGCAGCAGTAGGCGCAGCAAGGAACGTCCTCCCCGCTTGCGTAGCATTTAAAAGGGCAAATTGGGTCGACGACATCAAGCCATTAAGACTCATTGTTGCCAGCGCACTCGGAACCGTCACAGTATACGAATCTGCCACCGTCAAGCGACCCTTCGAGTCCACCGTGAAACTCGGGACAGAGAATGTACCACCCCAGCTTGGTGTCTGAGCGGCAGTCGGGCCATACGTGCCGGCTGTCACGCCGGAAGTTCCCAGCGCAGTGGCGATCGCCCCCGAGCTCAAGGCGGTAGGCGACGCAGTCACATCACCTGTAAGTTCCAGTGTTTGCGTGTTATCAAGCTTCGCGCCCAGTGCGGTATTGACTGCTGTCACCGATGGAGCAAGCGTCGTGCTCGCCGTCATACCGTCTTGCACCTGCGTCGGATGCACGTGATTTCCCGCAGCATATCCCGTTGTGGCCGTTCCTACGGCTGCTGTGCCGGCGATTAGCGGCACAGCCGTTGCAATATCATTTTTCGTGGCGCCCGTCGCGATACCGGCCAATTTCGTGCTGTCTGCTCCGGATGCCAACTTCGTGGCCGTAGCGGCATTACCCGTCGTGTTCTGATTTAGTACAGGTATATCTGATGCAACCAACGCACGGAAAGTTGGTTGGCCGGCAGCCCCATTTGGAGCAGCAAACACGTATTTCGCTGTTTGCGACGGCAAATTAGGCACCATATCGAAAGTTTTCTGACCTTTCAGCGTCTGCGCTTTACCATACACAGAATCGCGGAAAGCAAGCAAGGCGCTGGGTGTGGTGTTCGAAACCGTCGCATAGACCTGAGCTTCTGTGGCCGGAACCGTTGCCCCAGTCCCGCCTGCAACAGTGATGGCAGCACTCTTTGAAGGTACCTGCGGGGCCGTTGAGAAGGTAGCAGTGCCGCCGATAGTAGTAGTGCCGTTAATCGTGTTGGGGCCGGCGGTTGTTATACCACTCTGGAACGTCTTGACGCCGCCAAGTGTCTGATTCTTTGAGTAAACAGAATCACGGAACGCGTCCGTTTGTGTTCTTATTGAGTTATAAACCTGAGCTTCTGTGGCAAGGGCTTGCGTGCCGGTGTTTACAGTTATCGCTGTTGATTTAGCAGGCACCGTCGGTGAGGTGGTAAACTGCGTCGCTGTGGCGGAGGTGAAACTGGCTGCGCCACTCACGGTCGTTGTGCCCGCAAGGGTGCTTGCACCGTTCAGTGTGGTCGTTCCGGTGACTGTAACATTATTAGAAAACGTTTTGTTTCCGCCTAATGTCTGCGGTTTTGTCAACAGCGAGTCACGCACAGCATTGACAGCAGCATCGGTTGCCAAAGCCGTCGAGCTACCACCTGAATTAGTCTTGGCAGGTACCACCGGGGCTGATGTAAATGTCTTGATGCCGCCAAGTGACATATTGCGATTATAAATCGAATCAATATGGCTGATTAATGCAGTCGGTTTCGTGTTTAACGTCGTATTATAGACCTGTGCTTCTGTCGCAAGGGCCGTTGTGCCGGTAGCTGCGGTAATTGCAGCACTCTTGCCGGGTACAAGCGGAGCTGCGCTGAAGGTTTTTACGCCAGCAAGCGTCATCGCTCTGTTATAAACCGAGTCGCGGAAAGTTTGCAACTTTGTCGGATCGGCTGCTTTAGCTTGTGCCTGAGCGGTGAGGTAGACCTGTGCTTCCGTCGCTACGGCTGTTGTGCCGGTAGCGACGGTGAGTGCCGCACTTTTTGACGGAACAAGCGGAGCGGAAGAGAAGGTTTTTACGCCGGCAAGGGTTTGTGCATTTGACAATGTATTTGTTTTGAACGTGTTCAAATCGGCCAATGTTATACTGTCCGTTGATCCCCCTGCCAGCTTGTTAGCTCTTTCTATTGCAGGCAGATCGGCGTAAGCGATTGTACGGAAACTCGGGTTACCGTTAGTTGCCGTAGGTGCTGCTAAGAATGTTTTGGCCGTGTTGGTGCCATTCAATGTAACCGTACCTATTTTAACGGTTCCCGTGAATGTCTTGTCTCCGGCAAGGATTTGATTCTGTTGATACACCGAGTCACGGAAAGCTTTCAAGCTGGTGGACGCGGTACCCATAACGGTCTCATACACCTGCGCTTCTGTGGCCGGAGTTCCTGTGCCGGTAGCTACGGTAATTGCAGCATTTTTTGCCGGTATTGTCGGCGCATTTGGGGAAAATGTAGCATTGCCACTGAATGTGACATTGCCACTAAAGCTGGCGTTACCGCTGGATGTCAAAGTATTATTGAATGACCAACTGCCCTGAGGCGTCATACTTTCTTTGAAAACAGTATCACGAAGTAGTCTTACCGTGTTATAAACCTGTGCTTCAGTTGCTAAAACGGTAGGATTTCCTGCCAATGCTGCTGACGATTTGCTGGGAACAGTCGGTGATGCGTTCGAGAAATTGGTGGTACCACTGAAAGTTTTGTTGCCGTTAAGGATCTGTGCTTTGTTATACACTGAATCCTTGAAAGCGTCCAGACCGGGGTTTGCTGCCATTGTTAAAGCAAAAACCTGTGCTTCTGTTGCTACATAGGTAGGATTGTTTCCTGCAGCTGTTGTTTTGCTGGGGACTAACGGAGCAGCAGAGAATGTTTTGATGCCGTCCAAGGTCTGTGCTTTTTTATAAACCGAATCACGGAAGGCGTGATAAGTGGCATTCACGGTGTTTTGAGCAAGAGCTACCTGCGCTTCCGTTGCAAGCTGGGTACTGTTTCCAAGAACAGCTGCCGTGCTCTTGGCCTTGACCGTCGGATTGGCGTTCGGGAAAGAAGCGCTTGTGCCATTTGCCGTCAGGTTGCCGGTCAAGGTCGTTGCGCCCGTCACTGCCAATGTGTTGCTTAGCGTCGTTGCACCCGTCACGCCCAAAGTGCCGCCAACGGCGGTGTTGCCGCTGAGCGTTTTGTTGCCTGCCAGTGTCTGCGCTTTTGTGTAAACAGAGTCACGGAAAAGGCTCAAAGCGTTGCCTGCCGTGTTTTGTGCAAGAGCAACCTGTGCTTCCGTTGCAAGCTGGGTACTGTTTCCAAGAACAGCTGCCGTGCTCTTGGCCTTGACCGTCGGATTGGCGTTCGGGAAAGAAGCGGTTGTGCCGTTCACTGTGACATTATTACTAAAGATAGCTGCATCACTGAAAGTTTTTGAACCGGCCAGTGTCTGCGCTTTTTTATAAACTGAATCGCGGAAGGCGTGATAAGTGGCATTCACTGTGTTTTGAGCAAGAGCTACCTGTGCTTCCGTTGCAAGCTGTGTGCTGTTTCCAAGAACAGCCGCCGTGCTCTTGGCCTTGACCGTCGGATTGGCGTTCGGGAAAGAAGCGGTTGTGCCGTTCACTGTGACATCATTACTAAAGATAGCTGCAGCAGAGAAAGTTTTGACGCCTTCCAAGGTCTGCGCTTTTTTATAAACTGAATCGCGGAAGGCGTGATAAGTGGCGTTCACGGTGTTTTGAGCAAGAGCTACCTGTGCTTCGGTAGCAAGCTGGTTGTTGTTTGCAAGAACAGCTGCTGTACTCTTAGGTTTGACTGTTGGATTGGCATTTTGGAAATTCACGGTACCGCCATCTGCAGTCAGAGTGCCGGATAGGGTGGTTGTGCCGGTCACAGACAAAGTACTACTCATTGTTGTAGCACCGAGCACAGTTAATGTGCTACCCAGTGATGTAACGCCCGTCACACCTAAGGTGCCGCCAACAGTCGTGTTGTTACTGAGCGTTTTGTCGCCTTTCAATGTTTGTGGTTTATTATAAACCGAATCGCGGAAAGCGTTCAGACCGGCGCTTCCTGTATTTGCTACAGCATAAACCTGTGCTTCCGTTGCTACAAGCGTTCCATTGTTAGTGGCGGCCGTAGTTTTTGTTGGAACGGATACCGTGCCGGTGAAAGTAGGGCTGGCAAGGTTAGCTTTCAGGTTTACCTGTGCTTCGGTGGCGACGGCGGTGCCGCTAGTGCCCGCGCCGACAGTCTTGTTGGGGACTACCGGAGCAGCAGAGAATGTTTTGACGCCGTCCAAGGTCTGTGCTTTTTTATAAACCGAATCGCGGAAAGCGTTCAGACCGGCGCTTCCTGTATTTGCTACAGCATAAACCTGTGCTTCCGTTGCTACAAGCGTTCCGCTACTCGTGGCGGCCGTAGTTTTTGTTGGAACGGATACCGTGCCAGTGAAAGTAGGGCTGGCAAGGTTAGCTTTCAGGTTTACCTGTGCTTCGGTGGCTACGGCGGTGCCGCTACTGCCCGCGCCGACAGTCTTGTTGGGGACTACCGGAGCAGCAGAGAATGTTTTGACGCCGTCCAAGGTCTGTGCTTTTTTATAAACAGAGTCACGGAAAAGATTCAAAGTGTTGCCTGCTGTGTTTTGAGCAAGAGCTACCTGTGCTTCCGTTGCAAGCTCTGTGGTGTTTCCAAGAACAGCTGCTGTGCTCTTGGCCTTGACCGTCGGATTGGCGTTCGGGAAAGAAGCCGTCGTGCCATTTGCGGTCAGGTTGCCGCTCAATGTCGTTGCGCCGGTCACGGCCAATGTGTTACTTAGGGTTGTTGCGCCGGTCACACCTAAAGTGCCGCCAACGGCTGTGTTGCCGCTGAGCGTTTTGTTGCCTGCCAGTGTCTGTGCTTTCGTGTAAACTGAGTCACGGAATGCGCTCAAAGCGTTGCCTGCCGTGTTTTGAGCAAGAGCTACCTGTGCTTCCGTTGCAAGCTGGGTAGCGTTTCCAAGAACAGCTGCCGTGCTTTTCGCCTTTACCGTTGGATTGGCGTTCGGGAAAGAAGCCGTCGTGCCATTTGCGGTCAGATTGCCCGTCAAGGTCGTGGCGCCGGTCACGGCCAATGTGTTACTTAAGGTTGTCGCGCCCGTCACACCCAAGGTGCCTCCAACGGCGGTGTTGCCGCTGAGCGTTTTGTTGCCTGCCAGTGTCTGCGCTTTCGTGTAAACTGAGTCACGGAATGCGCTCAAAGCGTTGCCTGCCGTGTTTTGAGCAAGAGCTACCTGTGCTTCCGTTGCAAGCTGGGTAGCGTTTGCAAGAACAGCTGCAGTGCTCTTGGCCTTTACGGTTGGATTCGCGTTCGGGAAAGTAACGGCTGTGGCATTCGAGAAAGAAGCCGTCGTGCCATTTGCCGTCAGATTGCCCGTCAAGGTCGTGGCGCCAGTCACGGCCAAAGTGTTACTTAGGGTTGTTGCGCCCGTCACACCTAAAGTGCCGCCAACAGCGGTGTTGCCGCTGAGCGTTTTGTTGCCTGCCAGTGTCTGTGCTTTTGTGTAAACAGAGTCACGGAATGCGCTCAAAGCGTTGCCTGCTCCTGCTGAAACAGCATAAACCTGTGCTTCCGTTGCTACAACGGTAGCATTGTTTCCGGCTGCTGCCGATTTGCTCGGAACAGTCGGGGATACCGTGAAAGTGTTGGTGCCACTGAAAGTCTTGTTGCCTGCCAGTGTCTGCGCTTTTGTATAAACAGAATCGCGGAATGCGCTCAAAGCGTTGCCTGCCGTGTTTTGAGCAAGAGCGACCTGTGCTTCCGTTGCGAGCTGGGTAGTGTTGGCAAGAACAGCTGCCGTGCTTTTCGCCTTTACCGTTGGATTGGCGTTCGGGAAAGAAGCCGTCGTGCCATTTGCGGTCAAGTTGCCGGTCAAAGTCGTTGCGCCGGTTACGGCCAATGTGTTACTTAGCGTTGTTGCGCCCGTCACACCCAAAGTGCCGCCAACGGCGGTGTTGCCGCTGAGCGTTTTGTTGCCTGCCAGTGTCTGCGCTTTTGTGTAAACAGAGTCACGGAAAAGGCTCAAAGCGTTGCCTGCCGTGTTTTGAGCAAGAGCAACCTGTGCCTCCGTTGCGAGCTGAGTAGTGTT
>BNTP01000117.1 GCA_025996695.1 Bacteroidia bacterium
TGACGACAATGATGAGGCTGACTTTGATGAAATCATTGATTTACAGGGTGAAAGCCCTGAAGAAATAGAATAGAAAAATATAAACTATTAAATAAAATAAAAATGGCACATCCCAAACGAAGAGTAGGTAAAACAAGACGGGACAAACGACGCACACACGACAACGCAGTGCTTCCACAAATCGCATTGGATCAAACAACCGGCGAATATCATTTGTATCATCGTGCACATTGGCATGAAGGCAAATTGTTTTACAAAGGTAAAGTAATCATTGATAAAGCAGCAGTTGCAGAATGAATCAGGTTCACGCAGTAATCACCGGGGTAGGGGCTTACGTTCCACAGTATCGTTTGAGCAATGATGAATTGTCAAACATGGTTGAAACATCCGACGAGTGGATTGTCAAGCGTATAGGTATTAAAGAACGGCGTGTTTTGAAGCCAGAAGAAGGTTGTGGAGTGTCGTATTTGGCAGTAAAAGCCATCGAAGATCTGCAACAGAAACATCCTTTTGATCCTGCGGAAATAGAAGTTGTAGTGTTTGCTACCTCAACACCGGATTATTCGCTACCCAGTTCGGCAGCCCTCACAGCAGCACAAACGGGGATGACAAATGCATTCTGCTTCGATATGGAGGCCGCTTGCAGCGGGTTTATCTATGCGCTGGACGTGGCTAACGGCTTCATCGCTTCCGGAAAATACAAAAAAGTAATCGTGTTGGCAGGCGATGTATTATCCACTGTTACCGATTACACCGATCGAAACACTTGTCCGATTTTTGCGGACGGTTGTGGCTGCGTGTTATTGGAAGTTACCGAAGAAGAAGTCGGATTCGTCGACTCCATTCTGTGCTCTGATGGCAGTTCGCCGGAAAATTTGCATCTATATGGTGGCGGTTCGGCGAACCCTGCGACACACGAAACAGTTGATCAACGCCTGCATTATATATGGCAAGACGGGAAAGTGGTGTTTAAACGCGCCGTTTCCAGCATGGTCGACACCTGCGAACAAATTGTCAAACGCAACAATCTCACGGTTGAACAAATCGACTGGGTGGTGCCACACCAAGCTAACATGCGCATCATTGATGCGGTGGTAAACTATTTAGGTGTTCCTCCCGAAAAAGCGATGATCAACATCGAAAAATACGGCAACACCAGTGCAGGAACTATTCCTATCTGTTTGTGGGAGTGGGAATCCAAACTAAAAAAGGGCGACAACATCCTCCTTACAGCTTTTGGCGCAGGATTTACATGGGGCGCAACATACATAAAGTGGGGCTATTAGAGTTTAGTTATTAGAGTTTAGTTATTGAGGGCAACCGCATCAAAATTATGGTGATGAAAAAGACTGGAGGTCTTTACTCCACCCCGTACGGGGTGCAATTTTGATAACCCCGTACAAGCGAAGCGCAGTGCGGGGTGGGGCGACCTCCCTATCCACAGCGACCCCGTATGGGGTCGAACATACAGATGGCACACCTTCGGTGTGCGGGAGGGGAGGAGAGAAAGACGTGTCAGTATGAGGTGTCTCCGCTCACCTGCGGCTCGGTCGACATGACGGCGGCGCTTTTTTAAGAGAGAGGGGAAAGGCAGCGGCGGCGGAGCCGCCGCTGCCTTTCCCCCGACCCCCACGACGGCATCGTCATGTCGACCGAGCCGCAGGCGAGTGGAGACACCCTATGATGCGAAGCACTTGTCGCCCCCTGCGGGGTGAAGGTGGCGTGTGGCAGGCTGTCCGTAGACTGAAGTCTACGGTTAATAAAGTATCGTCCCTGTGGGACTGCGCTCAGGATGAGTTTGCAGGACTTGCAAAATATAGCACCTCAAAAAAAGATTTAGCCGAATACTAAACTCTAAACTCTAATAACTAATATCTAAACTCTAACATCTAAACTCTAATAACTAATATGGGGCATAAGTCAGGTTTTGTGAACATCGTGGGCAATCCCAATGTGGGAAAATCCACGCTTATGAATGTGTTGGTGGGCGAAAAGGTGTCGATCATCACCTCCAAGTCGCAAACCACGCGTCACCGCATTATGGGAATTGTCAACACCGACGCGATGCAGATTGTCTATTCTGACACGCCCGGTGTGTTGCAACCCAATTACAAACTTCAAGAAAGCATGCTTAATTTTTCCGAATCGGCTTTGGGCGACGCGGATGTGTTGGTGTATGTCACGGATATGGTAGAGAAAAACGATAAAAATGATTTTTTTCTGCAAAAAGTGCAAAAAATAGAGTCACCTGTTCTACTTATAATCAACAAAATAGATTTATCTAACCAAAAAGATTTGGAAAAAAAGGTCGCAGAATGGCAAGCATTATTGCCTGCGGCAGAAATTATTCCCCTCTCAGCCACCAACAAATTCAATATCGACTATTTGAAAAAGCGTATTGAGGAGCAAATTCCCGAGTCGCCGCCCTATTTCGACAAAGATCAGCTGACTGATCGTCCTGCACGTTTTTTTGTCACGGAAATTATTCGCGAAAAAATTCTGTTGTATTACCAAAAGGAAATTCCCTATTCGGTGGAAGTGGGGATTGAAACGTTTGTAGAAGAGCCGGATCTCATTCGTATTCGCGCGCTTATTATTGTGGAACGCGATTCTCAAAAAGGCATCATCATTGGCGACCAAGGTAAAGCCCTCAAAAAAGTGGGTTCTATGGCACGCAAAGATATTGAGAAATTTTTTGTCAAAAAAGTTTTTCTTGAGATGTTTGTCAAAGTTGAAAAAGACTGGCGTAATCGCGACAAATTGCTCAAGTCATTTGGCTATCAATTAACCTGAGTTCCGGATAAGAAAAGTGCTTAAAAATGTGATTACATGTGTGCGGGGTTATCAAAATTTAAAATGATTGCGGATAGTCATAAAATTTTACGCCTTCCGGCGTAACAGACGGAAACAAAATCGCAAAATATAGCTGAATTTTGATGCGGGTGTCAACTAATAAATGCAGAAAAATTAGGAGCAGTAAATAATAAAACATAGGATAACTCGTTATATTTATGCACGTATCATTGTCATAAATACATAACGTGGAATGAGGCTTTGCAAACAAAAAAAGCGGAGTACCCTTGATGTCTATATATCAAATACTCCGCTCAAGTAAAAACTATTTAACGTTCTTTCTCATGCACAAAATTACAAATGAAAACCCTGTTCTCCAAAAGAATGGGATTAAAAAAGCTCATTTCAGTTATTCTTTAACCTTAATTAACTCGTCTAATCCCATCTTTCTATCTTCGCGACCCTTAAACTGACGGCTATGAAACAGTGCCAACCTGCCTACCACTCATCACATAGACATTGCTGCCGCTGACGTAACCCACCTGACTGCCGCTCGTGGGCTAGAAGTTGTTACCGTGGATATAGCCCGCTTCGCTGTCGCTCATAAAATAAACTGTAATCATTTTTGGCTCTGTTGCTTTTTATTCAGTTTCGCAAGAGATCTAATAATAGAACACCTATTTCGCTACACAACGCACACTCTGACCGGAGCTACGAGTTTCGTATGTGCCAGGGGCAGCCATATCATCAAAGAAGAACAGACTGCCGGCGCCGTTTTTGCCGTTAGCCGCCGCCTCACTGCTCCAATAGTTGCCATATATGCCTCGGCTTAAGAACTGACCGGTGCCGTAGGCGCGGTAGCCCGCGGCTGGCAGGAAGACAGTGTTTCCGCTGCAAACGAAACCGTTTACGCCGTTGCGGGTAGTCCAATTGCCGGAACGAACAAGTGATTGCAGTTCTTCGACTGTTGGTAAGCGCCAGCCTGCGGGACAGGGGTCGTTGGCAGTATTCCACGCATCGCCTGCTTCGGGGATTTGGTTCCACGTCGTTCCGCCATTGGAATTTACCATCGGGTCGGAAGAAGACCAACCCACATTACGGTTCCATTGATAGAACATACCCGCATCTTCGGGCTTGGCGGCAAATGAGTCGGGAGCATCGACGTTGCTTGCAGCCCATTGGATACAATTGACGGCGCACATAGCTGTTACGTCTCCCGCTTGCGCAGTAATTGTTGCCATGCCTTTCGCTACGGCGGTCACTTTGCCGACACTGTCCACCGTGGCGACAAAAGTGTTGTTAGAAGTCCATGTTACGTTCTTGTTTGTGGCATTGCTCGGCTTAACTGTGGCATACAGCGTTCCCGTGTCGCCTACAGACAGCATAAGCGCCGATTCATTTAATGTAATGCCGGTTGGCGGTATGCTGTTATCTTCGCCGCCCTTTCCGGTACTGCCTTCGGCAACATTTACCGTTTCATTCTTTACAATATCCAGACCGAAGAGGTTGAACAGGGGGCGTGCAGTCTCCGCATTGGCGGGAATGTCAAAACTTATCTCTTTTGACGGCAACTTCGAAACGGAGGAAGCCTCGCTGTTTTCATAAACAGGACTGTTCACCTTGCTGCCGTCCTTGTCGTAAAACTGCAAGCCGAACTTGCCGGGAAACACTACATCGTCGGACAGCCTATAATTTATCTTGCCGCCCTCCGACTTTAAACCGGTAATGGCGGGAAGAAGACGACCCTTGACAAGCGGTATGGTAAATCCACTTATCGGCTGCGTATAAGACATGCCTAACCAGTCGGAACCTACTTTAATATCGGTACTCTGTATCACGTTCAGTTCCACGCCCGAACTTCCGAATGACCCCCACAAGTCGCCCGATGCGGCTTTATCCAAATCCCATTTAAACTTTGCCCTCAAGTCCAGCAATGCCGTGCCATTCACTTCGGCATACAACGCATCTCCAGACCCAAATAAGGGATCCCTAAAGACGCCAATCCCGACGCTCAACTTGGGTCCCACGCCAATGTGTCCATTCATGGTAAGCTTGCTGCTGAGTTCTTGGGTAGAACTTGCATTGTGGATATTCGTCCATTTGCCGTTTGTGTAATGCACGCCAACCTCCGCATTTGCCGTGTAACTGTAGTCCGTCTTGAAGTCGATGCTGCCGTTTGCCTTGATAACAGCATATATATCCACATAGATGTGCAGGGGAATGCCGGTAGTCAGGGTCAGGTCGTAGTCCAGCGATGCCGTATTCAACTTGTATTCCTTGTTATAGGAAATGCTTTGATTATAGGTCAAACCCAGATCGACCGCAATGGACGATGTCAGCACAAGTTTGAATTCGTTCTTGCTCTTTTTAAAGACATTATTTATCTTTAAAACGAAATCCAAGTTCATATTCAGATTGATGTCGCCCGACAGTTTGAATGGCGAACCACTGCCCCACGAGGGTTTCCACAGGAGATCGAACAATGTGAGGGAACTCACAGCACGTAGCTGGTTACCGGCGTTATATGTGCTCACGTCGAACACAGATTTGTTTACAGGAACGCCACCCAAGGCTTCGAGATTGGTCAGGCAGTCTGTGATATCCACATTCTGAAGGTCAATATTCAACTCGTCGAAGGCTTCATCTAAAGGCACGCTCTCCGTCACAATCTGTGCCTGTCCATCTGCCGTTCTTATCTCGGTTACTTTACCCAGAAAACCGTAAGGGAACGTGGAGGATGGCTTCATCTTTATCAGGATGTCGCCAACTTTGGGCAGTTCCACTTCACTGCCGGAGGCAAGGGTAATGACATCGTTCCGGGCAGTGGAAACGGCAGTCTCCCATGCATCGCTGATGACACGGGTATCTTCTCCAAGGGTAAAGTTGGGATGCGGTTCTTCCACATCCGGCAGGAGGGGAGTCGATTTAGTCCCCTCGTCTTCTTTGTCGCAACTCGAAAAAGTCAGGACTAAAGCCAACAGCCAAACACTTGATTTCAAAATATTTTTCATACTGTTCAAACATTTAAGTTATTGTACGTTTCGTTCACTGCATTTTGCAGGTACAACTGCTTGCTCATTACAACAATGAACATAATGCCAAGCGTGAGCCAGCCCAGAAGGAAAATTGTCAGCAGGTATGTAGAAACCTGCAAGCCTTCCGGCTTACCGTTTCTTGTAAGATAAAAGTTGCAACGGTTAATCCACATACATTGCCACACTATGCCATAAATGCCGAGTGTGATAATGGACAGCAAAATATAAACAATCAAGCCACTTGTTTTCTTTCCGTCTTCACGGCAGGCTATGTTTGTTTCTTTTGCAAAGGCATAAATCAAATACCATTGATAAATGCCAAATGTTACGATTGACAGTAATAAAGTCAACCAAAATCCACGGTTTGTTGTTAATTTACTCATCTTTATTTATAAATTTAAATTCTCGCTCTTTCGACTTCGCGAGTGTCTTGTCCTGTTTGAATAGTGGCAGCTCTATATGTAAATGTTTATTGTTGGATACTTTTCCGGCAATCCGTAGAATTGCATCGATCGGTAGAAAATACGACATGCGTGGGTGGGGACGATTTATTTTTCTACCAAGCGATGCATTCCTATCGGGATGCGGGCGAATTTTTATAACATCTCAAAAAAAGAATTAACGCTTTTATTCATCTTTTGTTCCTCCTGCTTCCATTTGCGCTTTTTCTTCCAGAGTGATTTCTTTCTTCAGAAGAAAAATCAACTGTAGTCCTTTTGTCCCAACAACAGCAGTAGAATATGTTTGAACAAATTCCCAGCCCTGTAAACCCATATAATTCAATGCGTCAATCATCGAATTAAATTTGATTTTTTCACCG
>BNTP01000118.1 GCA_025996695.1 Bacteroidia bacterium
GGGCTTTTAATGCCTTATTATCCAATCGTCGGCTTGAAGCCAATGCTTTCCAATAATTTTCATCTTTCATAATGCGCTATTTTTATTGATATTTTACTGCGCAAAGGTAATGAAAATTATTTGATGGTTGGCGTTTTTTTTGATTATTTTTAGATTTACGCCACTCCAGCTTTCAGCCCTTCGCATCGTCCCGGCAGGGACGGGATGATGTTGCATGCCTCCGGCATGCAGCGAGGGAGGGAGGCGATGATTTTCTACCGAGCTGTGCATGCCTACCTTGCGGCGATGTGATATTCGTGCGGGAAAGGCGTGTTGGCCAACACGCCACCATAGAAAGGCGTATCAGCAGGAGGTGTTTCCGCTCCGCAAAGCGGGCAGAGCCCCGCAGCGGAAACACCCCATGCTAACAAGCCGCCCGAATGGGCGGGATTTTCATAACCGCAGGTGGGTGTTGCCGAATCCCTGAGCGAAGTCGAAGGGGACAGCGCAACCTGCGGAAAATCAGGACATCCGCACTCTTGCCTGTAAGAGTTTATTGCCGCCCTCCCTTCCAGGCAGATGGGGACTTGTAGCGCTTTTCCGCAGGTCACGACCTGCGGTTATGAAAATATTGGCTTTCAGCCAAGGGGAACCGGCGGCTTTTTCCGGTTTGCTTCGCCCTCGCAATGACGCAACAAGCCGCAACAAGACTCGAAAGTCCCATTACCGCTTGCTGGTATGTGTGTGAAAATGGTATTTAACGACGGAAGCACGTGCACGCAAATACGCTCCCGCGCAGTTTGGCTTTTGCGAGGGAATTTACCCCCCAACCACCCCATAAGTTGCTGATAAAGAGGGAGTTATGAACGATATTTTTTTATAGCTTCCAGTCGCTTATCTCGAACTCAGGTATTGAGCCAAGGCTCCGGATTTTGTTTCGTTTGCTCTTTCCATAATTCAAAATAGAGGGCTGTTTCACCTGTTGCCGAATCAGTGTAGATGATGCCCAAATTTTGTCCGGTGCTCACCTTATCGCCTTTTTTTACCGATACTTGGTCGAGATTGGCGTAGAGCGTCAGGTAGTTACCGTGCCGCAAAATGATGGAAGTTTGATAGCCCGGCACGAGGAAAATTCCTGAAACTACGCCGTCGAACACTGCTTTGGCGTGATTGCCTTTGGTGGTTGCAATCTTGATGCCGTTGCTGTTGTGCCGCACGTTAATCAAACCTTCGTACTGTTGCACGCCAAAATGTTCGGTAATTTGGTAGCTGCCTTTGAGCGGGAAGGGCAACCGGCCCTTGTTGCTCGCGAAATTGGACGAGAGGGTTTGTTCCGCTTTTGTCATCGCGAAACCGCCTTTTGTGTTTGCCTTGCGTGCTGTCTTCGATTGCGTTTGGGCGGCTTTCTGAGCGGCTTTTACTTCTGCGGCAATGATTTGCTCAATTTTGCGATTCAGAGCGTCCGCTTGTTGACGTTTGATTTTCAGTTGCGCTTCCAAATTCTTGGCTTTTTTAGCCAAGTTAGCCGCTTCTGTTTTTTTGATGGCTTCCTCTTTTTGAAGTTTGGTTTCTTCGGTGCGTTTGATTTTAGATAAGTTTTCTTTTTCGCGCTTTTTGGCTTCCAAAAGTTTTTTTTCAGCAGTTACTCTTTGTTGTTGTGCCAAAATTTCTTCCGCTTGATTTTTGCGCCATTCTGCGTATTTTTGCAGATACAGCATCCGGCGATAGGATTGTGAAATATGGTCGGCCGACAGTATCCAAAGCAGGTGCTCGCTGTTGTTTTTTTGCGTGCGCAGTTTCCGCACCGAAATAGCGTAATGTTCTTTTTTGACTTTAAGCTTTTTTACTAAATCGTTTATCAAATACTCCTTCGTCCGAATATCGGCGGATGTTTTATCAATTTCTTTTCCCAAAATGGTCAACACTTGTTTGCGGTCGTCAATCTGTTTGGCAACCAAATGCAAGCGATTTTGCACAGCCGAGATGGATTTGTTGTTTTCGTTCAGCAGTTTGCCGGTCTGCTCAATCTCGTTGAGAAGTGCTTTACGCTGCTTCTCAAGGCTTTGTTTCGACCGTGAAGAAGCCGATAACGTTATCGCGGCAAACGAAAAAAGCAGAATATAAGGTAGGGAATTGCGGGTGAGGACCCGGGTCATAGCCGACAACATCCTGACGAAGCGGAATATTTTCATCACAAAGCCTTTTTGAAAAGTTCTGTCAACTGTTCCAAAGTCACTTGGGTATGTTTTTCAGGATTGGGAGGGGTGGCATCAATTGTGAATTGCGCCCCTTTGTCGGCGGTTAGAAATTTTACATCCACGTCGGATTTTTGAAGTTTGAAAGACATATTATCCTGTGTTTGAAAAAGTTGCGTTTCCAAATCGTAATAATCTAAATCAACGGAGAATAGTTGATACACTTCCGAGATGGGCTCATACGCATAAGCCTTGTGTAATCGGTCGATAATCAGAATGTTATCCGGCGTAATCACTACTTTTGCCGCCTCTGTTCCTATAAACGGCATGCGAACAGACAGTTGAATTGCCTGACCCTTGATAATCCGCATTTGTCCGTCAAGAGTGATGCCACTTGTTTGGTTGTCTTGCGTAAACGTCACTTTCAAATTAGAAGAAAGCGTCTCTGTTTGTGGCTCGATTTGGGCAATTGATTTCGTGCTCTTGCAAGAATTATTTCCTACAAAAACCGTTATCAACAACATCAATGTCAGAATCTTATGTGTTTTTTTGTTTTTCATATTTTTTAGATATTAATCACGTCATTGCGAGCCCGAAAGAACTGTCTCAAAAGCCGAGTTTTCCGTCATTGCGAGCGTAGCGAAGCAAACCATGCCTGCCGACATGCCCTGTAGAGCATGCTGGTTTGCTTCGCTACGCTCGCAATGACGGGATTGCTTCCTGCTTCGTTTCTCGCAGTTCGCAATGACGTAACACGTGATATTAATTATTTTCAGGGCGCAATTTGCGAACCACAGCACCCGTGCGCCACATTTCGCTTTCGCGCAATGCTTTCAATTCGGCATCCAAACCGGCACGGTAGTCGGGTTTAGAATTGGTGTCGATGGAGCGTTGTGCTTCATTGCCGTTTGCGACTTCGCTGTACAATTTTGCGAAAACCGGTTTTGAAGCATCGTGGAATGGCCCCATCCAGTCCAAAGCACCGCGTTGAGCGGTGGTGGAGCAGTTGGCGTACATCCAGTCCATCCCGTTTTCTGCAAATAACGGCATCAACGATTGGGTCAATTCTTCTACTGTTTCGTTGAACGCTTCCGAAGGCGTATGTCCGTTTTCGCGCAACACTTCGTATTGTGCCAACAAAATTCCTTGGATAGCCCCCATCAACGTACCGCGTTCGCCGGTCAAATCGGAATACACTTCGCGTTTGAAAGTTGTTTCAAACAAATAGCCTGAGCCGACGCCGATGCCTAATGCGATGGCACGTTCGCGCGCTTTGCCGGTGGCATCTTGAAACACGCCAAATGAAGAGTTCAAGCCGCGACCTTCCAAGAACATGCGGCGCAAAGAAGTGCCTGAACCTTTTGGAGCCACCAAAATCACGTCGATGTCGGTTGAAGGCACGATGCCTGTACGTTCATTGTAGGTGATGCCAAAGCCATGAGAAAAATACAGGGCCTTGCCTGCTGTCAAATAAGGCTTGATGCGCGGCCACACTTCGATTTGAGCTGCGTCAGACAACAGGTATTGGATGATTGTACCTTTTTGTACAGCCTCTTCAATGTCGAAAAGCGATTCGCCCGGCACCCAACCGTCAGCAACGGCTTTGTCCCACGTTTTGCCACCTTTGCGTTGCCCAACGATGACATTAAAGCCATTGTCTCGCAGGTTCAATGATTGTCCGGGACCTTGTACGCCATAGCCAATCACTGCGATTGTTTCGTTTTTCAAAAATTCTCTTGCTTTTTCCAACGGAAATTCTTCTCGCGTGACGACTTGTTCGTCAACGCCACCAAAATTAATTACTGCCATTTTTTTATTTTTATTATGTTAGATAATGCTGTCATTTAGCTTGAATGTTTATTTTGCGTTCGATTGTAGCGAGCATATCGCTTAGTCGTTCGACATTGGATTTGGTGATCGCCACTCGTCCTGAACGGATGAATTGCAGCACACCTATTTTTTCTTTCAATTCGTCAAACAGGGCTTGCGTATCATCGTGATGACCTGTTTTTTCGAGTACCGTCCACACATCCGTCATGTCCAAAATACGGGCATTGTAGCGGCGAATGATGTCTTCAATCGACCCCAAGGAAAGCAATTTTTGTGTCGAAAGCTTGTATAAAGCGATTTCCTGATGAATCAAATCCTTGTCGGCATGATAATACGACTTCACGATACCCACCCGCTTGTCAATTTGTTTAACCACTTTGCCAATCGTTTCCGGATCGGTAAAAGTCGTGATTGTGAACTTGTGAATCCCTGCAATGGCGGATGGCGACACAGAAAGTGTCTCAATATTCAACCCGCGACGCGTGAAAATAATCGTCACCTGATTCAATAATCCGACCATATTTTCGGAAAAAATCGTGATAGTATATAATGTATTCTTCTCCATTGTCTTATTTATTTGTGCCGTCATTGCGGGCTTGACCCGCAATCCCCTCGTCTCCAAGTAAAATATCTGTAATTGCCGCACCACCCGGCACCATCGGATAGACCATGCCTTTTTGAACGACGTGCGCATCCAGAAGATACGCGCCGGGGGTTGCGAACATTTCTGCAATAGCGGCATCCAATTCTTCGCGCGTTTCTACTGCCCGTGCGGGAATGTTGTAGGCCTTCGCTATTTGCACGAAATTGGGATTGTGCATTTCCGTGTGAGAATAGCGTTCATTGAAAAACAATTCTTGCCACTGACGCACCATGCCGAGGAAATCATTGTTCAAAAGAATGATTTTGACCGGCGTTTTATATTGCATAATCGTACCGAGTTCTTGAATCGTCATTTGCAGTCCGCCGTCGCCCACAAACACGCAAACGGTACGGTCAGGCGCACCAAATTTAGCCCCAATCGCGGCCGGCAAACCGAAACCCATCGTTCCCAAACCGCCGGAAGTAACTACACTTTTGCTGCGTTTGAATTGGAAATAACGCAATGCCATCATCTGATTTTGACCAACATCTGTTACCAAAACGGCATCGTGGTTGGTTGCTTCGGACACTTTTCGCACCACTTCGCCCATTTTTAGAGGCCCTGTTTGCGGCGTCACTTCCTTGTCAATTACGACTTTAACTTCCTTATTTTGAGCCGATTGGAATGATTTAATCCAATCCGTATGCTTCTTTTCGTTCAGGCGGTTGGTCACTTCGGCCAATGTTTCTTTGGCATCGCCCAAAACCGGAACGTCGCAATGCACATTTTTATTGATTTCCGAAGGGTCAATATCAAAATGAATGACTTTTGCCTGCTTGGCATAACGCGCCAAATCGCCTGTCACACGGTCTGCAAAGCGCATTCCAATCGCAATCAGGACATCACATTCATTCGTTTTCAGATTGGGAGCCACATTGCCGTGCATGCCCACAATGCCCATATTCAACGGTTCGTCGGAAGGCAGAGCAGAGAGCCCCATAAAGGTTGTAGCGGCAGGAATATCAACTTTTTTCAAAAAAGCCAATAATTCTTTTTCTGCATTTCCCAAGATAACGCCTTGTCCCACAATAGCTAACGGTTTTTTCGCCCTGTGAATAAGATCCGTAGCCTCCTCTATATAGGCAGGATTAATGTCGGGAACAGGAATATACGAGCGTATAAACTTCACATTGTGCGGTTGATAATCGGCCGTGGTTACCTGCGCATTTTTCGTAATATCCAGCACCACAGGACCCGGACGACCGGTTGAGGCGATATAAAACGCGCGAGCAATCGCTGCCGGAATTTCTTCCGCCGTGCGCACCTGATAGGCCCATTTGGTAATCGGTTGGGTCACGCCAATCACGTCAATTTCTTGAAAAGCATCCGTTCCAAGCAGTGCAGCAGGCACTTGACCCGCAATCACCACAATCGGCGTACTGTCGAGCATGGCATCGGCAATCCCCGTGATGGTGTTTGAGATGCCCGGACCGGACGTCACCACCGTCACGCCCACTTTCCCCGACACGCGAGCATAGCCTTGTGCCGCATGTGTCGCTCCTTGTTCGTGACGCACGAGAATGTGTTTGAGTTTATCTTGATAGTCGTACAACAAGTCGTAGATAGGAATAGCTTGTCCGCCGGGATAACCAAAAATGGTATCCACGCCTTCGTGTATTAATGCCTCCAGCAACGCTTGTGCGCCGGTTATTGTTTTTTTCTCCATAGAATGGACTTATAAATTATGAGATTCTCGCTTTCGCGGGAATAACGGCTGCAAAGTTCGGAAAAAAGATTGGAACTTGCAAGCAATTGTTTGAAAAGAGTGCGACAAGTTTCCTTTTTGGAATTACACACGGAAATATACGGTTTTTGTAGCCCGTTGAGCTTTCATATCAATAGAAAATCCCCTCAACCCCCGAATTTTTCGCCCCCATTTTTACCCAAAAACGAGGATTCCTGTTAAGAATCCTCGTTTTTTTATTTTCGTGAAATGAAGCTGATTTCATTTCGAGAACAAAAGTACAG
>BNTP01000119.1 GCA_025996695.1 Bacteroidia bacterium
ATTGCCCGTGTCGCGCAACTGTTTGAGCGAAGCAATCAACCGCTCATTGTCGCGCTGGTGCAGTCCAATACTCGGCTCATCAAGGATATACAATACATTCACGAGCTGCGAACCAATCTGTGTCGCCAAGCGAATCCGCTGGCTTTCACCACCCGACAAAGAGGTGGATGACCGACTGAGCGACAGATAATCCAGCCCCACGTCCAGCAAAAAGCGTATGCGCGTGCGAATTTCTTTCAAAATTTCTGTGGCAATTTGTATCTGCTGCTTGCTCAAACGCTCTTCCAAAGGAGCACCTTTTACCTCACACCCTTCACCTTTTACCTCACACCCTTCACCTTGCACCTCACTCCTTGCTCCCAACCAAGCTGCCAATTCCGAAATATCCATCGCCGCAAGCTCGGCAATATTTTTGCCATCTATATAATAATGTAGAGCTTCCCGGTTGAGCCGTTGTCCGTGACATTCGGAACAGATGGACGTGCTCGTGTATTGCTCCGCCCATTTGTGAGCCATACCGCCCGAATCCGTCTCGTGCTGCATGTTGATATATTTGTTAACACCCTCAAAACCACGCGCATAGCTTGACCTTGCGGGAGTGTCATTTTGAATTTTCAACCGGTCGTCCGGGCCGTTCATAATTTCGTCAAAGGCGTCTTCGGACAAATTTTTCACCGGCGTGTTAAGCGTCGCACCATATTTTGCAAGAATCACATCTAATTGCCAGAAAATCAATGTATTACGATATTTCCCGAGCGGTGCGATGCCGCCTTGATGTATGCTTAATTCGGGATTCGGGACAACTTTTTCCATGTCAATGCGATTAACCATGCCAATCCCTTTGCAGTGCGGACATGCCCCTTGTGGCGAATTGAAGGAAAAATTATGCGGTGCCGGCTCGCTGTACGAAATGCCTGTTTTCGGACACATCAAGTGTTTTGAGAAATAGCGCGATTCGCCTGTCTCCTGATCCATCACCACCACCAATCCGTCGCCAAGCTTCATCGCTGTAGCCAAACTTTCCTTGACGCGTTCGGCTTGGCCTGCAGACACCTGCAATTTATCTACCACCACTTCCACCGAGTGATTTTTGTAGCGATCGAGTCTCATCATCGGACGAATTTCCATCAATTCGCCATTGACACGCACGTTCAAAAAACCTTTTTTACGCAAATTTTCAAACAATTCCTTGTAATGGCCCTTGCGATTTTGCACCACAGGTGTCAGCAGATAGATTTTTTTTCCGTCGTAACGCTCCATCATCTGTTCCAAAATCCGCTCTTCCGTGTAGCGCACCATTTTTTCGCCGCTCAGGTAGGAATAGGGTTCGCCGGCACGAGCATACAACAATCGCAGGAAGTCATAAATCTCGGTCGTCGTGCCCACTGTGGAGCGTGGACTGCGGTTGGTCGTCTTTTGCTCAATCGAAATGACCGGACTTAAACCCGTGATTTGATCCACATCAGGACGTTCCATTCCACCCAAAAACGAGCGGGCATAAGACGAAAAAGTTTCAATATAGCGCCGTTGTCCTTCCGCAAAAATCGTGTCGAAAGCCAACGACGACTTGCCGCTTCCACTCAGTCCGGTAATCACCGTCAGCTTGTTGCGCGGAATTTTCACATCTATATTTTTCAAATTATGGACGCGTGCGCCCTGTACATCAACAAATGATTCGTTTTCCATTTTCAACTATTAAGCTGCAAAGATACAACTTTTTCGGGAGCACAACAAAAATCCTTTTTTGTGGCTAAATCTTTTTTGTTACGACAGAGAATTGTATGAGAAGAGTAAAAGGTGGGGAAGCGATGATTTGCTACCGAGCTGTGCATGCCTACCTTGCGGATATGTGATATTCGTGCGGGAAAGGCGTGTTGGTCTGCCCTGTTTTTTTTTGCCCTCCATGCTCAAAAAGTCATTATTTTGTTGTACCTTTGCGCCCTTAATTGAGGAAAAGATTAAAAAGAATATGCAAAAAATTAGAAATATCGCCATTATCGCACACGTCGATCATGGCAAAACTACTCTTGTGGATAAAATGCTGTTGGCGGGGAAATTGTTTCGCGACGACAAAGCAGATTTAGACCAATTTCTTGACAGTAATGATTTGGAACGCGAACGCGGCATCACCATTCTTGCCAAAAACGTTTCTATCAACTACAAAGACACGAAAATCAACATCATCGACACTCCGGGTCACGCCGATTTTGGTGGGGAAGTGGAGCGCGTGTTAAACATGGCAGATGGTGTTCTGCTGCTGGTGGACGCTTTCGAGGGCCCGATGCCGCAAACCCGTTTTGTGCTGCAAAAAGCCATCGCTCTGGGTTTGAAACCCATTGTTGTAATAAATAAGGTAGACAAACCGAATTGCCGTCCCGACGAGGTGCAGGAGATGGTTTTCGAATTGATGTTTTCGTTAGACGCGACCGAAGAGCAGTTGGACTTTCCAACGATTTACGGTTCAGCCAAACAGGGTTGGATGTCCACCGATTGGAAAAAACCGACGGATACGATTACCCCGATTTTGGACGCGATTATCGAATATATTCCTGCACCGGAAGTGCTGGAAGGCACACCACAGTTGCAAATCACGTCATTGGATTATTCCAGTTACGTGGGACGTATTGCCGTAGGACGCGTGCATCGCGGTGAATTGCGCGAAGGACAGGATGTGTCGCTTTGCAAACGCGACGGCTCGATTGTGAAATCGCGCATCAAAGAATTGAACGTGTTTGAAGGTCTGGGACGCACGAAAGTGCCGTCGGTAAAGTCGGGCGACATCTGTGCCATCATTGGCATTGACAATTTTGAAATTGGCGACACAATCGCTGATTTGGAAAATCCGGAACCGCTGAAACCGATTGATATTGACGAGCCAACAATGTCTATGTTGTTCACAATCAACAACTCGCCGTTTTTCGGCAAAGAAGGCAAATTCATTACGTCGCGCCATATTTACGAACGCCTGCAAAAGGAATTGGACAAAAACCTCGCCTTGCGTGTGCTACCGTCCGATTCAGCTGATGCGTGGGTGGTGTATGGTCGCGGATTGTTGCACTTGTCTGTGTTGATTGAAACGATGCGTCGCGAAGGCTACGAATTGCAAGTGGGTCAACCACAAGTGCTTATAAAGGAAATTGACGGCGTGAAATGTGAGCCTGTCGAACAACTGACCGTCAATTTGCCCGAAGAATACGCCAGCAAAATCATTGATATGGTAACGAAACGCAAAGGCGAAATGGTGTCGATGGAAAACAAAAACGAGCGTGTTCACATGGAATTTACAATTCCGTCGCGTGGCATTATTGGACTGTCTAACAACGCATTAACAGCATCAGCCGGTGAAGCCATCATCGCTCACCGCTTTTTGGAATACCAACCGTGGAAAGGCGATATAGAAAAACGTCAAAACGGCTCCATCATCGCGATGGAAACCGGCAATGCATTTGCATACGCGCTCGACAAATTGCAAGACCGTGGCCGTTTCTTCATCCATCCGCAAACGGACATTTATGCGGGACAAATCGTTGGTGAACACAGCAAAGAGGGCGATTTGGTTGTGAACGTGACTAAGTCAAAGAAGCTGACTAACGTGCGTGCTTCGGGCACCGACGACAAAGCACACTTGGCTCCTCCCGTCGTATTCAGTTTGGAACAGTCGCTGGAATACATCAAGGAAGATGAATATGTGGAACTCACGCCAACTTCCATGCGCCTCCGCAAAATCGTCCTTGACGAAAACGAGCGTAAACGTCAGAGTAAGAAATAAGTTGTTGTGGCAAAGGTGGATATTTATTCGTTAAAATTCCACCTTCGGAGCGATTTCTGCACCTGCTTCGGCTTTGAAATAGGGCTTTTGTTGAAAACCTGACATGCCGGCAACGATGTTGTTCGGGAATTTACGAATCAGCGTGTTGTAGATTTGTGCCGTTTCGTTGAAGCGGGTACGCTCGGTGGCGATGCGGTTTTCCGTACCTTCCAACTGCGCTTGCAAATCCAAGAAATTTTGATTGGCTTTCAGATCCGGATATTGCTCTACGCTCACCAAAAGGCGACTTAGAGCCGAACTCAAATTGCCTTGCACTTGTTGATACTGCGCCATCGTTTGTTCGTTCAAATTGGTTGGATCGATGGTCACGCCGGTGGCCTTCGCACGAGCTTCAATCACACCTTCCAGTGTACTTTGTTCGTGTGCGGCATAGCCCTTGACCGTTGCCACGAGGTTGGGAACGAGGTCTGAACGGCGTTGATACTGGTTTTCGACGTTTGCCCACTGAGCCTCAACTTGTGCATCGGCTTTTACCATGCCGTTGTAAGTACCTGTATACCAGAAAATAATACTCAAAATGAAGACGAGAATAACGCCCACAGTTGCCAAAATAACGATAGTTGTCTTTTTCATATATTTTTAATTCTTAATTCTTAATTTTTAATTTTTAAAAGGTTCTTCATATTCACTTTTTCGCGAACAATAGTTTCTAAATCAGCGATGGGCACACGCTCTTGTTGCATCGTGTCGCGGTGGCGAATCGTCACCTGATTATCGGTCAACGAATCGTGGTCGATAGTGATGCAATAGGGCGTTCCAATCGCGTCTTGACGGCGGTAGCGCTTGCCAATCGAATCTTTTTCGTCGTATTGACAATGAAATTCAAATTTCAGGTTGTTCATGATTTCTAATGCCTTTTCGGGCAGTCCGTCTTTTTTCACCAATGGCAAAATCGCCAATTTGACGGGAGCTAACGCGGGCGGCAGTTTCAATACCACGCGGGTGTCGCCTCCTTCTAATTCTTCCTCACAATAGGAGGCAGCCAGCACGCTCAAAAACATTCGGTCTACACCAATCGACGTTTCAATCACGTAAGGCGTGTAGGATTTATTCAATTCGGGGTCGAAATACTGTATTTTTTTGCCTGAAAACTTCTCGTGACTGCTGAGGTCAAAATCGGTGCGTGAATGGATGCCTTCCACTTCTTTGAAACCAAACGGCATTTCAAATTCGATGTCGGTGGCGGCGTTGGCGTAATGTGCCAATTTATCGTGGTCGTGAAAACGGTATTTTTTATCGCCCAAGCCCAGTGCCTTGTGCCATTGGATGCGCGTTTGTTTCCATTTTTCGAACCATTGCAACTCTTCGCCCGGACGAACAAAAAATTGCATCTCCATCTGTTCAAATTCGCGCATGCGGAAGATGAATTGACGCGCCACAATCTCGTTGCGGAAAGCTTTCCCGATTTGAGCAATGCCAAACGGAATTTTCATGCGTCCGCTTTTTTGGACGTTCAAGAAATTGACGAAAATGCCTTGTGCCGTTTCCGGACGCAGGTAAATTTTCAGAGCACCATCGGCTGTCGAACCCATTTCGGTTGCAAACATCAGATTAAATTGACGTACTTCCGTCCAATTGCGCGTGCCGGAAATTGGACACACGATTTCGTAATCCACAATGATTTGACGTAGCTCTTCGAGGTTGTTGTCGTTCAATGCAGTCGCAAAACGCGTGTGCAATTCCGCTTTTTTTGCTTCGTTTTCGAGCACACGCGGATTAGTTTCGCGAAATTTTTGTTCGTCAAACGTGTTGCCGAATTTTTTAGCGGCTTTTTCGACCTCTTTATCGATTTTATCATCGTATTTGGCGAGTTGCTCTTCTATCAAAACATCCGCACGGTAGCGTTTTTTGGAATCTTTATTGTCAATCAAAGGGTCGTTAAACGCGTCCACGTGCCCTGATGCTTTCCAAATCGTTGGGTGCATAAATATGGCAGAATCAATGCCCACCACATTGTCGTTCAACAACGTCATGCTGTCCCACCAATATTTTTTGATATTATTTTTCAACTCCACACCGTTTTGACCGTAGTCGTACACTGCGCCCAGCCCATCATAAATCTCCGACGACGGAAACACAAACCCATATTCTTTGCAATGGGATACTAATTTTTTGAAAACTTCTTCTTGTTGTGCCATTGTTAAACTAATTTTTGGCAAAGATACAAAAGAATTATGAATTATGAATTATGAATTATGTTTTTTATCGAAAAAAATATTCTTGAGAACATTTTAAATATATGCACGTTTTGTCCCGCTGGACAGTGAAAACGGGCTATGATTCCCTAAAAAATCATAGCCCATCACAAAAATCACAGTTCAAGACCGCAACTCTACAAAGTACGTACGCATCTGACGTTTATGTGAAAGAAGGTATTTTCATCGACGCCAGGATTCGTTGGAAGGTTACTTATCGGGTATCCGAGCTCTGCGAACCACGCGGCATTCACGCTGCCGAATCGGTGCCAGAGCGCTACATTGCCCCAATCCATATCCACCCCCTTGACGAATCCCCCCGCCATCGCGTCACTGCCATTCCACAATGATTGAAGCGTTGCAGTTCGCCCAGTCGTACCGACCCCAGCTTGGAGCGACGCGAATGCAGTCACCAAGGCGGTCCACTGCGAATCGTCGGGTACAGACCAGTCCGCTCCAAGTAGTTTGCACGCATTATCCGCTTCCGA
>BNTP01000120.1 GCA_025996695.1 Bacteroidia bacterium
AATTGAGAAAATCAAATATTGGTATGACGGCTATTCTTGGGATGGCGAAACGTTTGTGTATAATTCATTTTCAACTTTGATTTTTTTTAGACAGCAAGAGTTTAAAGACCATTGGTTTGCAACCGGTTCGCCTACTTTTATAGTCAATATGCTAAAAGAGCACAATGATGTGCAAGCCTTGCTGGAGCCAATCCCAATGCAGGCAGAAAAATTCGACAGTTTTGATATTCGGGCGATAAACCCGCGCATATTGATGTTCCAGACAGGCTATCTGACTATAAAAAAAATACAAAAAAATGCGTTTGGTGAATTAAGATACATTTTAGGGGTGCCAAACGAAGAGGTCAATCGCGCATTAACATCCCATTTGTTTGCCGCTCATGCGGCAATAGATGTTGCGGATGCGGTTACGACCCGCAGCGACATGATGGAACAACTTTTAGAAGGCGACCCGCAGTCATTTGAGCGCAACCTGCAAGCGATGTTTGCCCGCATCCCCAACCAATTGTGGGGGAAAGATGAAAAATATTATCATTCAATGCTGCTATTGTGGCTCAATATGCTGGGCTTCAAGGTAGATGCCGAAGTGAATACCGACAAAGGGCGCATTGATGCTGTCTGGACATGGCAAGAACGGGTGGTAGTCGCAGAGATTAAATACGCCAACGCGCGAACAACAACAACTGATGCGCTATTAGACGAGGCATTGGCACAAATCCGCGCTCGGCGGTATTATGAACGATATGCAGGCGAAAACAAGCGCATCGCGCTCTTGGGCGTGGCTTTTGCCGGAAAAGAGATTGCTTGTCGGATGGAGGAGCTAGCATAATTCAAAAATAAAGTGTAACTTTACAGCAAAATAAAAGTTTATGCAAATTTTTAATAACCAAACTCTAATAACCAAACTCTAAAGTTAAAACAGACTTCCTTGCCGTGCGCTAAGCGTCCGATTCAAATGTGAATATGCCAACATCGTGACCTCCCGACCGCGCGGAGTGCGTTTGATAAAGCCCTCTTTGATTAAAAAGGGTTCATACACTTCCTCAATAGTGCCCGAATCTTCGCCTAAAGCCGTGGCGATGGTCGTTAGACCAACCGGACCGCCGTTGAACTTGTCGATAATCGTCAGCAAAATTTTGTTATCAATTTCGTCCAAGCCGTATTTATCTATGTTCAGAGCTTCGAGGGCGAAACAAGCTATATCTTGATTGATTTTTCCAGTTCCTTTCACTTGGGCAAAATCGCGCACGCGACGCAGGAGGGCGTTGCTGATGCGGGGCGTACCGCGACTGCGTGACGCAATTTCTTTTGCGGCAGAGTCATCGCACGGAACGTCTAAAATCGTGGATGAACGCCTGATAATTGCTGTTAGCGTGTCGATGTCGTAATATTCCAAGTGCAAATTGATGCCGAAACGGGCGCGGAGCGGCGCGGTCAGCAAACCGCTGCGGGTGGTGGCTCCAACCAGCGTAAACGGCTCTAAATCAATCTGTATCGAGCGAGCGCTCGGACCTTTGTCAATCATAATGTCAATGCGATAATCTTCCATCGCGGAATACAGATATTCTTCCACCACGGGGCTTAGACGATGAATTTCGTCGATAAACAGCACATCATTTTTTTTCAACGAGGTGAGCACGCCCGCCAAATCGCCGGGCTTGTCCAAAACGGGACCGGACGTGATTTTGAAACCGACATTCAATTCGTTGGCGATGATGTTGGACAGGGTGGTTTTCCCTAATCCGGGAGGCCCGTGCAAGAGCGTATGGTCAAGGGACTCTCCTCGCATTTTCGCTGCCTGAACGAATATGCGCAAGTTTTCAACGATTTTGTCCTGACCGCTGAAGCTCTTGAAAGACAGCGGGCGCAAAGCATTTTCAAACTCTTTTTCCTTCTCATCCATGTTGTTTTCTCTTATGTCGAAAGTGTTCATGTTTGTATTTTTTGCTTGTATTCATCAAATATTGTAGAATCATCAATTTCTATCCGCCTGCATTTACTCATTTCTAAAAACTCAATCTCACTATCTATTCCTAAAAATTTGCGGTTCAGCAAATTGGCAGCAATTCCGGTGGTGCTACTCCCTGCAAAAGGGTCTAAAATCCATGCATTAGGTTGGGTGGATGACAAAATGATGCGGGAAAGTAGCCTTAGTGGTTTCTGTGTTGGGTGTTTGCCACACGATTTTTCCCATGAGGCAATGGCGGGCAAATTCCAAACATCTCTCATTTGTATGCCTCCGTTAATCGCTTTCATCAATTCGTAATTGTAATAATGTGGCACTTTCTTATTCTTTCGCGCCCAAATAATAATTTCGGACGAATGTGTAAAACACCGACAAGCCAAATTTGGCGGTGGATTAGTCTTTACCCATGTTACTACATTCAGCATCTTAAATTCCAACTCATTCAGCATCTGAGCGATAGAAAAAATATTGTGAAATGTGCCGCTTATCCAAATGGTGCCGTTTTCTTCAAGTTTGTTGCGCACTTCCTTGAGCCATTGATAATTGAATTTGTTTACAAAATCGTAACCTTGTGACCTATCCCATTCGCCTTTATTCACGCTTACCAACTTGCCATTTTGAACGGAAATTCCATCATTGGAAAGAAAATAAGGAGGGTCGGCAAAAATCATATCGAACTTAAAGTCAATTTGACAAGCCTTTTTTATTTGCTCGGCAGTTAAGATGTATGGAGATGCTATAAAATCATGATTAAGAATATCATAATCATCAAAAATTTTTTGCCAAGATTTACTGTTTGCCATAATTACACGGATTTATTACATTTTTTGTCATAGTATCAATAATTTACTGCTCGTTTAATACCTTGCTTGCTATAATTATTTATCAACAATTCTGTCAATTTTCCCCTTTTTTCAGGATTGACATTTACTGACCGTGAAGCCCAAACGCGCTCTATTTGATAGGATGAATATAAATCATCAAAAAAATTGTTTTCAGAATTATTTGCTTTTACGTCCGAATTACTCAAAACCCACATACTTCCTTTGTTGTCTAATTTGTCGCAAAAATGCTTCAAACGAATTTGCTCCACATCGTTAAATTCTTCTTTTGCATAAGAATTAAAACTTGAAGTTTGACTTATAGGTTTGTAGGGTGGGTCAAGGTAGAAAAGGGTTTTTTCGGTAGCATATTGCAAAGTTTGTTCAAAATCGCCGGTCAAGATTTCTACTTTTTGCAATAATTCATTGTCAGCAAGTAACATATTTTCATTACAGATGGTTGGGTTGGTATATTTTCCAAACGGAACATTAAATAAACCTCTACTGTTTACACGATACAAGCCATTGAAACAAGTGCGATTTTGAACAAACTTTGCAATATGCTACCGAAAAAACCCTTTTCTACCTTGACCCACCCTACAAACCTATAAGTCAAACTTCAAGTTTTAATTCTTATGCAAAAGAAGAATTTAACGATGTGGAGCAAATTCGTTTGAAGCATTTTTGCGACAAATTAGACAACAAAGGAAGTATGTGGGTTTTGAGTAATTCGGACGTAAAAGCAAATAATTCTGAAAACAATTTTTTTGATGATTTATATTCATCCTATCAAATAGAGCGCGTTTGGGCTTCACGGTCAGTAAATGTCAATCCTGAAAAAAGGGGAAAATTGACAGAATTGTTGATAAATAATTATAGCAAGCAAGGTATTAAACGAGCAGTAAATTATTGATACTATGACAAAAAATGTAATAAATCCGTGTAATTATGGCAAACAGTAAATCTTGGCAAAAAATTTTTGATGATTATGATATTCTTAATCATGATTTTATAGCATCTCCATACATCTTAACTGCCGAGCAAATAAAAAAGGCTTGTCAAATTGACTTTAAGTTCGATATGATTTTTGCCGACCCTCCTTATTTTCTTTCCAATGATGGAATTTCCGTTCAAAATGGCAAGTTGGTAAGCGTGAATAAAGGCGAATGGGATAGGTCACAAGGTTACGATTTTGTAAACAAATTCAATTATCAATGGCTCAAGGAAGTGCGCAACAAACTTGAAGAAAACGGCACCATTTGGATAAGCGGCACATTTCACAATATTTTTTCTATCGCTCAGATGCTGAATGAGTTGGAATTTAAGATGCTGAATGTAGTAACATGGGTAAAGACTAATCCACCGCCAAATTTGGCTTGTCGGTGTTTTACACATTCGTCCGAAATTATTATTTGGGCGCGAAAGAATAAGAAAGTGCCACATTATTACAATTACGAATTGATGAAAGCGATTAACGGAGGCATACAAATGAGAGATGTTTGGAATTTGCCCGCCATTGCCTCATGGGAAAAATCGTGTGGCAAACACCCAACACAGAAACCACTAAGGCTACTTTCCCGCATCATTTTGTCATCCACCCAACCTAATGCATGGATTTTAGACCCTTTTGCAGGGAGTAGCACCACCGGAATTGCTGCCAATTTGCTGAACCGCAAATTTTTAGGAATAGATAGTGAGATTGAGTTTTTAGAAATGAGTAAATGCAGGCGGATAGAAATTGATGATTCTACAATATTTGATGAATACAAGCAAAAAATACAAACATGAACACTTTCGACATAAGAGAAAACAACATGGATGAGAAGGAAAAAGAGTTTGAAAATGCTTTGCGCCCGCTGTCTTTCAAGAGCTTCAGCGGTCAGGACAAAATCGTTGAAAACTTGCGCATATTCGTTCAGGCAGCGAAAATGCGAGGAGAGTCCCTTGACCATACGCTCTTGCACGGGCCTCCCGGATTAGGGAAAACCACCCTGTCCAACATCATCGCCAACGAATTGAATGTCGGTTTCAAAATCACGTCCGGTCCCGTTTTGGACAAGCCCGGCGATTTGGCGGGCGTGCTCACCTCGTTGAAAAAAAATGATGTGCTGTTTATCGACGAAATTCATCGTCTAAGCCCCGTGGTGGAAGAATATCTGTATTCCGCGATGGAAGATTATCGCATTGACATTATGATTGACAAAGGTCCGAGCGCTCGCTCGATACAGATTGATTTAGAGCCGTTTACGCTGGTTGGAGCCACCACCCGCAGCGGTTTGCTGACCGCGCCGCTCCGCGCCCGTTTCGGCATCAATTTGCACTTGGAATATTACGACATCGACACGCTAACAGCAATTATCAGGCGTTCATCCACGATTTTAGACGTTCCGTGCGATGACTCTGCCGCAAAAGAAATTGCGTCACGCAGTCGCGGTACGCCCCGCATCAGCAACGCCCTCCTGCGTCGCGTGCGCGATTTTGCCCAAGTGAAAGGAACTGGAAAAATCAATCAAGATATAGCTTGTTTCGCCCTCGAAGCTCTGAACATAGATAAATACGGCTTGGACGAAATTGATAACAAAATTTTGCTGACGATTATCGACAAGTTCAACGGCGGTCCGGTTGGTCTAACGACCATCGCCACGGCTTTAGGCGAAGATTCGGGCACTATTGAGGAAGTGTATGAACCCTTTTTAATCAAAGAGGGCTTTATCAAACGCACTCCGCGCGGTCGGGAGGTCACGATGTTGGCATATTCACATTTGAATCGGACGCTTAGCGCACGGCAAGGAAGTCTGTTTTAACTTTAGAGTTTGGTTATTAGAGTTTGGTTATTAAAAATTTGCATAAACTTTTATTTTGCTGTAAAGTTACACTTTATTTTTGAATTATGCTAGCTCCTCCATCCGACAAGCAATCTCTTTTCCGGCAAAAGCCACGCCCAAGAGCGCGATGCGCTTGTTTTCGCCTGCATATCGTTCATAATACCGCCGAGCGCGGATTTGTGCCAATGCCTCGTCTAATAGCGCATCAGTTGTTGTTGTTCGCGCGTTGGCGTATTTAATCTCTGCGACTACCACCCGTTCTTGCCATGTCCAGACAGCATCAATGCGCCCTTTGTCGGTATTCACTTCGGCATCTACCTTGAAGCCCAGCATATTGAGCCACAATAGCAGCATTGAATGATAATATTTTTCATCTTTCCCCCACAATTGGTTGGGGATGCGGGCAAACATCGCTTGCAGGTTGCGCTCAAATGACTGCGGGTCGCCTTCTAAAAGTTGTTCCATCATGTCGCTGCGGGTCGTAACCGCATCCGCAACATCTATTGCCGCATGAGCGGCAAACAAATGGGATGTTAATGCGCGATTGACCTCTTCGTTTGGCACCCCTAAAATGTATCTTAATTCACCAAACGCATTTTTTTGTATTTTTTTTATAGTCAGATAGCCTGTCTGGAACATCAATATGCGCGGGTTTATCGCCCGAATATCAAAACTGTCGAATTTTTCTGCCTGCATTGGGATTGGCTCCAGCAAGGCTTGCACATCATTGTGCTCTTTTAGCATATTGACTATAAAAGTAGGCGAACCGGTTGCAAACCAATGGTCTTTAAACTCTTGCTGTCTAAAAAAAATCAAAGTTGAAAATGAATTATACACAAACGTTTCGCCATCCCAAGAATAGCCGTCATACCAATATTTGATTTTCTCAATT
>BNTP01000121.1 GCA_025996695.1 Bacteroidia bacterium
AATCCTCGTTTTTGGGTAAAAATGGGGGCGAAAAATTCGGGGGTTGAGGGGATTTTCAAAGGTAGTGCTTGGGGCGGAAAAGGGAAAGTTTGGGGATCAGCAAAAATCCCGAGCATCGAGAAGGTGAAAGGTGGAAGGTGGAAGCCCAAAGGGCTGACATCTTTGTAGCCGTGGCGCGTCAGCCCACGGTGGCAAGATCATACCGACGTGACCGGAGCTGCGTAGCTGCGATACGAAAATATCGCCGCTACGCGGCTCCGGGATTGTTATGCGCCTTGGTTTACCGTGGGCTGACGCGCCACGACTGCGAAGATTTCAGCCCGCGCGGGCTTTCACCTTTTACCTTCCACCTTTTACCGTCCACATTTCGTATCTTGATGCAAATTATTCCATTTTTTTAGAACTATCCTTGTCTAATTGAAAAATTATTGCTAATTTTGTCAAAATTTTGACGATGCTTAAAAGTCTGTTTATACAAAATTATGCCTTGATATCCAAGTTGGACATGGATTTCACTAATGGGCTTTCCGTCATTACCGGTGAAACGGGTGCCGGAAAATCTATCATTATTGGGGCTTTGTCCTTGATTTTGGGGCAACGTGCCGATACTAAATCCCTTAAACAAGGAGCTGAAAAATGTACCATCGAAGGCGTGTTTGACATCTCGTCCTACGATGAGTTGCAACCTTTTTTTGCTGAGCGGGACTTGGACTATGACCCGCACAACTGCATCCTTCGACGGGAAATCTGGAACACCGGCAAGTCACGTGCGTTTATCAACGACACTCCGGTGGGCTTGAACGACCTGAAAACGCTCGGCGCATCCCTGATTGACATTCATTCACAACACGAAAATTTGTTGTTGGGCGACAATCGCTTTCAGTTACAGGTGCTGGACGTGTTGGCAAATAATCTGCCGTTGCGTACGCAATATGCTGAAGCGTACAAAAATTTTGTGGCTATTCGGAAGCATTTGCAGGAATTGCAAGAAAAAGCGAAAGCAAACACCGACGAACAAGATTATCTGCGGTTTCAACATCAACAATTGGAGGATGCCCACTTGAAGTCCGGTGAGCAGGCCGAATTGGAGCGTGAACAAGAAACATTGTCGCATGTCGAAGAAATAAAAACAGGCTTGTTTGCTATCGACAATCGCCTCTCCGACGATAATCAGGGCGTAGTAATCGCTTTGAAAGAGGCTTTCAACACGTCTCAATCGCTGGAAAAAATTTATCCGGCGGCACAAGCCATTGCGGAACGGTTGCAAACGGCTTACCTCGATTTGAAAGATTTACAGACTGACCTCAGCAGTCAGCAAGAAAAGTTAGATCTCGACCCTGAACGCTTGCATTTGGTGAATGACCGTTTAGATTTGTTCTATTCGTTGCAAAAAAAGCATAAAGTGCAGTCGGTGGAAGAATTGATAGAATTGCACGGCACAATCGCAGCACAATTAGCAGAAATCGAAAATTATGATGAGGTTTTGTCCAAATTGCAGAGCGAATTGGATGCGGCTCAAAAAACGGTGATTGAGCTTGCCGATGCCCTTTCCGCAACACGCCGGCAAGCGGTAGCGTATTTAGAAAAACAGCTCGTGGAAAAAGTAGGCGTGCTGGGAATGCCTTACATGCAGTTTGCGTGTCAAATCGACAAAAAAACTTTCCCCGACACCACCGGCGGGGATGCTGTGTGCTTCCTGTTTTCTGCCAATAAAAATGTAGCCTTGAAACCGGTTGCACAAACAGCTTCCGGTGGCGAAATTTCCCGTTTGATGCTGGGTGTCAAGGCGTTGATTGCCGGAGCAACTGCTTTGCCAACCATCATTTTTGACGAAATCGACACGGGCATTTCGGGCGAAGTAGCGGATAAGATGGGACAAATCATGCATGGAATGGGCCGCGTGATGCAGGTGATTATGATTACGCACCTCCCGCAGATTGCCGCACAAGGCAATACGCACTATTTTGTTTACAAAGACGACGAAAAAGAAACGACAGAAACAAATATCCGTCGCTTGTTGCCGGACGAACGAGTCAAAGAAATCGCACAGATGTTGAGCGGTTCTGAACTCACGGACGCCGCCATCGAAAATGCCAAACAACTATTAAAAGGAAATTAATTAGACTCATGAAAACACACAAATTGTTATTTCTGCTTCTGCTGTGCACGATACCTGTTTTGGCGACCGCAACGCCGGTAGAAGATTTATTGAACCGCATTGGTGGGAAGGGTGCCTCTGACAAAATTGTCACTTCGGTGGCGACTGCAACCGATGGGAAAGACTATTTCACCATCACTTCCGAAGCCGGAAAACCCAAGATTGTTGGCAACAATTATCTCTCTGTGGCGACGGGGATTCACTGGTATTTGAAATACAATGCCCATATCATGTTGGCGTGGAACAACTTGACGACCGATTTAAGTGCTGTCACGTTGCCTGTGCCCACGACTTCGGAAACCCACAACACCGATCTGAAATACCGTTATTATCTGAATTACTGTACCTATTCCTATTCCATGGCTTTCTGGGACTGGGATCGCTGGCAAAAAGAAATCGACTGGATGGCGTTGCATGGCGTGAATATGCCGCTGGCTTTGACCGGAACGGATGTCATTTGGTATAATGTGCTGACCAAAAATTTGGGTTATACCGCTGCGGAAGCAAATAATTTTGTTGCCGGATCGGGCTATCAGGCTTGGTTTTTGATGAATAATTTGGAGGCATGGGGCGGCCCTAATCCCGATAGTTGGTATGCCGGTCGCGAAACTTTACAAAAACAAATCGTGGCTCGCATGCGTGAATTGAATATGGAACCGGTTTTCCCGGGCTATTCGGGTATGGTGCCGAGCAATATCAAAACTAAATTGGGATGGAATGTTGCCGACCCTGGCAAGTGGTGTAATTTCCAACGTCCGGGATTTTTGCTGCCTTCCGACACGTGTTTCAACGAAATTGCACATTATTATTATGACGAAATGAAAAATCTTTATGGCACGTCACACTACTATAGTATGGATCCTTTTCACGAAGGCGGAAACACGTCCGGCGTGGACATCAAAGCTGCTTACCAAGCCATTTACAAGGCCATGAAAGATTATTCGGGAGCGACTACCGCTCCACAATGGGTCATTCAAGCTTGGGGGAGCAATCCGTTGCAAGCAACTCTGGATGCGTTGGATCCCGGCACGCTGGTTATTTTGGACTTGTTTTCAGACGGGACGCCTCGATGGAGCAATAGCTACAAACAAAGTAACGGCAAAGCCCACGAATTTGTATATTGCATGCTGAACAATTTTGGCGGACGCACAGGATTGCATGGCCGTTTAGATAAAACAATTGATGGTTTTTATGACGCTAAATCGAAATTTCCGGCAACGATGTTGGGCATAGGCACCACGATGGAAGGGATAGAAAACAATCCGGTGCTTTACGAGGCATTATACGAATTGCCATGGCGTGCTACAAAATTGCCGGCGTCGGACTGGATGAACGATTATGTGCAAGCGCGGTATGGCCGTTCAAATGATGCGGCCAAACAGGCTTGGCAATTGCTGCTGAGAAGTATTTATAACTGTGCAACAACGCAACAGGGAACATCCGAGTCGCTGCTGTGTGCCCGTCCTTCATTGACGGCCGATAAGGTATCAACCTGGTCAACAGCCAATATCTATTGGGACGTGAACGATGTGCGCGAGGCAGCGGTTTTGTTGCTGTCGCAAAGTGATGTCTTATCAGGCAGTAATTATGAATACGATGTGGTGGATGTGGTGCGTCAAGTGTTGTCAGACTATGCCAATGGCTTGTTGAAACAGATTGAAGCCGCCGGAACAACAGACAGCAAACGTTCTCGCAATGCTCTTTGTGACAAGTTTTTGCAAGTTATTTTGAGCCAAGATAAATTGACAAGTACAATACCTGACTTTATGGCAGGCAAATGGATTAATGACGCACGTAATCTTGGTTCGACAACGGAAGAAAAGAATTTATACGAAAAGAATGCCCGTATGCTCATTACCACGTGGGGCGGTCGGCGACAAGCAAACGGTGGCGGATTGCACGACTATTCCAACCGTGAATGGGGCGGGCTGCTGAAAGATTATTATTATCCGCGTTGGAAAAAATATTTTGATGCCTTGAAAGCAGGAACTTCTACGCCAACGAATGATGCGTTCTTCGATATGGAATGGGCGTGGGCAACTACGCTAACCACGACTACTCCCTATCCCTATACCGCTCAAGGCGATCCGATAGCTGTGGCAAAAGAAGCATTGTCCTCAATAAATTAATGACACATACATAATATGAAGCGAGACGAAATTATTTTTAGATTGATTGACGACGAGAAACGACGCCAGATGAATGGCATCGAACTGATTGCGTCAGAGAATTTTGTGAGCGATGAAGTGCGTGAAGCTGCAGGCTCGGTGTTGACCAACAAATACGCCGAAGGCTATCCGGGCAAACGCTATTATGGCGGCTGTCAGGTGGTGGACGAGGTGGAACAGCTGGCCATAGACCGCCTGAAGCAGATTTTCAAAGCCGAGTGGGCAAATGTGCAACCGCATTCGGGCGCACAGGCCAATATGGCGGTCTTCATGGCATGCCTCACTCCCGGTGATAAATTTCTCGGATTGAATTTATCGCACGGCGGGCACTTGAGTCACGGTTCGCCCGTGAATTTTTCAGGCTTGATTTACAAAGCGTTGGAATACAATGTGCAGGAATCGACCGGATTGGTTGATTACGCGCAGTTGGCAGAAGTGGCTCATCGCGAACGCCCGAAGTTGATTATCGGTGGCGCATCGGCCTATTCTCGTGAGTGGGATTACGCAAAAATTCGCCAAATTGCCGACGAAATCGGTGCCATTTTCATGGTGGATATGGCGCATCCAGCCGGGTTGATTGCTGCCGGACTGTTAAAAAATCCGGTGCAACACGCGCATATTGTCACGTCCACGACCCACAAAACCCTGCGAGGGCCGCGTGGTGGAATCATCCTGATGGGCAAAGATTTTCCGAACCCTTGGGGGAAAACGACTCCGAAAGGCGAAATCAAAATGATGTCGGCGTTGTTGGACTCCGCCGTGTTTCCGGGCACTCAGGGCGGACCATTGGAACACATCATCGCTGCCAAAGCGGTTGCGTTCAACGAGGCATTGCAACCCGAATACATCACTTACCAGACGCAGGTGAAGAAAAATGCTGCTGCCATGGCAACCGCATTGTCAAATAAAGGTTATACCATTGTGTCCGGCGGAACAGACAATCACTTGATGTTGGTCGATTTGCGTTCAAAATTTCCCGACTTGACCGGAAAAGTGGCGGAATTGGCACTCGTGAAAGCCGACATCACCGCGAATAAAAACATGGTGCCGTTTGACAGCCGTTCGCCGTTCCAAACGTCCGGTTTGCGCTTCGGAACGCCCGCCATCACGACGCGCGGACTGAAAGAAAATCAGATGTCAGACATTGTGGATTTGATTGACACCGTCTTGAATAACGTCGAAGACTCCGCCGTCATCGAGAAGGTTGCCAAGCAAGTGAATGCGATGATGAAAGATTTTCCGTTGTTTGGGTGGTAATTAGTGGCTGCCTCAAAAGCCTCATCCTTCCAAAAATGCTTTCACAATCTCTTTTCCGAGCGGCGTGAGAACCGACTCCGGATGGAATTGCACACCGTGCACATCGTAGGTGCGGTGTTGCAATGCCATGATTTGGCCGGCTTGGTCGATGGCGGTGATTTGCAATTCTTTGGGGAAATTTTTTCGGTCAACAATCCACGAATGGTAGCGACCTACTTCCAGAATTTCCGGCACGTTTTTGAAAATGCGGTCGGGTTCCGTAATCCCGATTTGGTTTGAAATGCCGTGATACACGTCTTCCAAATTAGTTAATTGTCCGCCAAACGCTTCTGCAATGGCTTGATGACCCAAACAAACACCCAAAATCGGCTTTGCAGGCGCAAATCGCTTGATGAGGGGCAGCAATAATCCGGCTTCCGAGGGGATTCCCGGACCGGGCGACAAAATGATTTTGTCAAATTTTGCGACTTCGTCCAATGTAATTTTATCGTTGCGATGCACTTCTATTTCCTTATATCCCAGCTCTTTAACTAAATGAGCCAAATTGTAAGTGAAAGAGTCGTAATTATCAAATAACAATATTTTCATACTCTATTTATTTTGTGTTTGTTTGCGTTCGTTGAGTAATTTACGCGCTTCCTCAATCAAGGTGTCACGTTTTTTTTTCATATCCGCATCAGTCAGATTAACAAAAATATCGGGGTCGATACCGCTTTCAATATCGTCCATTTGAGCATTATACATCGGGCAAGCTGAGAAACGCACTCCCCAGCCGATGGGGATTTCGGACGAAAAAGGCAGTCCGGAACCGCCACCTGTGCGGTCGCCGAGCAATGTCACATTGGGCAACACCGACATGGCATTGACAAAATCGTTGGTGGCACTGTAACAGCG
>BNTP01000122.1 GCA_025996695.1 Bacteroidia bacterium
AGGATGAAGCTCTAAAATCGTGTCAAACAGCCCTAGTTCAGGGTTCTTTGCCCAATTCGCATTCTCAAATTTCAGCCGTAGCGGCTCGAATAATTGCATTTTCATACCGCAAAGGTAATGTTTTTTTTGACACTTAAAACTTTTACTGTCTGATATTTGTAATTTATGGACAGACTCTAATTAAACCCTCATCGCGCTTGCGCTCTTTGACGATGCTGTGTTGCGGAAAATCGCAATCCAAGATGGCTACGCGATAGTCTTTCACATAATGCAGGTAACTTGCCGTAAGCACCGTTACCGCCGTTTTGCCCATTCCACCTTTCTGGGTAGAAAAAGCCACAAATAATGTTTCTTTTTTCATTTTGTTCATTTATTTAATTGATTGTACAATTGGTCGTTTAGACCGTTAATTATTTTTTTGTTTATATATTCTAATACTTCAACAGTCCAATATTCCAACATTCTTAAGGTAGGCATGCACAGCTCGGTAGAAAATCAGTGCTTCCCCACCCCGCTGCAAGGTAGGTATGCAACCCCATTCGCCAATGGCCTCATACCTGCCTTGCGGGGCGCGTGAGGCATGGCCGTTTCTACCGAACGAAGCAATCCTACGGATTGCCGTTAATTTTTAACTTAAACGAAATTTATTGTTTGTTAAAAAAACAAAACGTCTATACCAAAAAAGAATTTAGCACGTTATTTGTATATAATATGGTAAAGGTGGGATTTACCCGCTTATTGTAAAACATTTAATATATGTAACAAATATGAGATCAAATTGGAAAACGCTTTTTGGCTTTGTCTGTGTAAGCCTTTTGAGTGCGTCGGTGGGTGTTGGGACATTTGCCTATCTGACAAAAACTGACAAAATGTCCGATTCTGTGAATTTTAATTCCTCCGGCTTTCATGCGGTTAATTATGCCACGGCAGCCGAGAATACTGACTTCACCTTTGCCGCCGAGCAGAGTGTGAACGCTGTGGTGCACATCAAATCGATGAGCAAACCCAATCTGCGAAACAATCAGCAGGAGTTTTTCGACCCGTTTGAATTTTTCTTTGGCTTTGGACGCGGACAAATGCCTCAGTATCAGGCACAACCGCGTGTCGGTTTTGGTTCGGGTGTCATTATTTCGACCGACGGCTACATTGTGACCAACAAACACGTGATTGAGGGTGCGGACGAAATCGAAATTATTACCAATAACGACGAGACGTACCCCGCAAAATTGGTCGGCAGCGACGAAGCGACTGACGTTGCTTTGTTAAAAATTAATGGCGACAGTTTTCCCGCCATTCCCTTTGGCGACTCGGATGCGCTGAAAGTAGGGCAATGGGTGTTGGCGGTCGGCAATCCGTTTAACCTCAAATCAACCGTTACGGCAGGTATTGTGAGTGCAACCGGACGGGCCAATTTGTTTGGGCAAGATCGTTATGGTCGCTCGCCACGTATGCGTGCGCAAGCCGAAAAAATACAGGCTTATATTCAAACCGATGCGGCTGTGAATCCGGGCAATAGCGGCGGTGCTTTGGTCAACACCCGAGGCGAATTGGTCGGCATCAACACGATGATTTATTCGGAAACCGGCAGTTATGTGGGGTATTCATTTGCGATTCCGGTCAGCATTGTGCAAAAAGTGGTAGGCGACATCAAACAATTCGGCACCGTGCAACGGGCTGTGTTGGGCATTTCTATCATAGATGTAGCGGCATTGAAAGAGTATGAACCGGCGCTTTATGAAAAGTTGAATCTGCATGAGGGCGTTTACATCAGCGATTTTGCAGAAAAAAGTCCGGCACAAAAGGCGGGCATTCAGAAAGGGGACGTGATTACATCCATTAACGGTGTGAAAATCAAAAATTTCTCAGAATTACGCGCACAACTCAGTCGATTCAGCCCCGGCGAGCGGATTGAAGTGATTGTGCAGCGTGGCAATGGGACGAAAACTTACACTATTTCGCTTTCCGGCACCGAGCAACGCCTCGCTAATAACTGACATTAGGGCTGAAAGACAATCGGCAAATAACATTTAACCCTTACATGCTCTCCGTGATTGGTTCCCGAAACCCATGGAGGCATTGTTTGAAGCACGCGCACCGCCTCTTGGTCTAAGGAAATAAAGACGCTCTGTTCGACTTTAATAGCCGTGATGGAGCCGTCTTTTTCAACAATAAATGAGCACCAAACGCGTCCTTGTTTGTTTTGGCTGCTTGCAGAGGCGGGATAGCGGATGTTTGTAAACAAAAATCGGTTGAACTCCACCACGCCACCCGGAAAGGACGGCATCACTTCGGCTTCGGTCAGAAGCTCTTCCGTCGGTTTGGATTCAAGAACTATCTCGCTACTCACCGGGTCGTCATTCTCGCGCGGGTGCGATTCCACTGCCTCAAGATCGGGTTGCACTTCGGGCATTTTTTCCACGATTGTGAAATCTTCGTAAACAGTTGTGGGAGTCGTTTCTATTTTTTCAGGCTCCGGTTCGGACTCTTTTTTAGCTTCAGACTGCAATTCTTCTGCTATGGGACTTAATTCCGACTCTATATAAATGGCAGACAAGTCAAGACCATCCGGCGAAAGATAGTCTTCGACTTGCCATTCAAGTGCCACAAAGAGGGTAGAAAGGGCAAAAACAAGTCCGAGCAACAAAAAAATGCCGCGCTCTTTTTCCAAATTTGCCTGTTCTGCCTTTTTTAATTCCATTTTATAATTTTCGCTACGCTGTCGCCAATCTTTAACAGATAAATACCCGGTGTATAACGCGCCATATCCACCAACACATCGTGGCCGGTTGACTGTATTCGGGTCATTTCTGTGCCCTGAAGCGAAACGATTCGGATGATGTCGCCAGCGGACGAATTGGATATAGTCAAGACATCCCTCACCGGATTTGGCGCAAACGTGACGCCTGACGTTGCGAGGTTTTCAGTGGCGGTGGAAGGTGCAACATACGGACCTCCCAAATATTGATTGTCGAGATAGACGAGACGAGCCTGAATCCAAGTGGAAAGAAATTGCATTTCATTGTTAAAATTGCCAACAGGCCACTTGTTCCTTTCGCGCACGTCGGCTCCGCTTTGTACAAATTGGTCATGATAGCGCTCAAATCGCCCCATTAAATTCTCGTGAGAGAAATAGGTACCGCGTAATTCCTCGTAGCGGCTTTTCAGTTTGATTCTGTAATCATCATAATTCAAACTTTTCAACCGCAGAAACAAGTTGTTTTGCGCATGTTCGTGATTTGAAATGAATGTATCGAAATCCTGATTTGCTCCGGTCAATCCGGACGATCCATCCCAACGCCTGCCCCATACGCCGTCGCAATCCCAGGGCGTGACGGTAACCATCGGCGATTTTTTTTGATTATAAACCGAGAAATAGGTGTTTTTTCCCTGATTATCGGATGCCAACATCAATTCAATGAACAAATAATAATCCAGAAAAACAGGTAAATCGTAGTAAGTAGCCACCTTTGATTTGAAATCAGCATCGTTTGTGAGGTGCGAAGAAACAGTGATGGCATCCACCAGCGGTTTCCAGTCTATGGGTTCTCCATCACCCAAATCGGGATATTTCACTTCAAATCCGCTCCATGTTTCGGAATTATTATTATAATAGGTGGGCATGCTGCCACCATAGGTGTTGCCCCCGCCTAAAGTGCCCGGAGCCCAACCGCTGCCTTTGTATAAGCCCCCGCGCTGAGTAATGACGGGCGGTGATGCGGCAGAAGCCTCAAATTTCTTTAGTTTCAACTGCTTGCGATCCACCTTTTCGGTCATGCAGTAAAGTCCGTGATAAGCATCGTTGATAAACACTTCCACAAAGCGCCCCCGCGTGCCGTTGATGAGTTTCGGTTCGTCGGATGAAAAATAGGGCTTCGTAGCAAAGTCGTTCCACAAATCGGTTGAAACGCGATTACGCATGCGGGCAGGATCAATATACATAGCGTCTAAAATCCAGTTATTGTCGTCGCGCAAGCCAAAAAATGAACGGTCTAAGGAAGTTTCACCATCGGCATCTTTCAGTTTTACGGCATACGACTTCTTCGGCAGAGAAGCAGAGCTTGCGCCTCTAATCTTAATTTTCATATACAAAACCTCCGCCGAATCCGTCAGTTCCGGTTCTGTAACCGACAGTTTAGACAAATTGTACACAGAGCCGATGGTCGATTCGGTGTAAATTTGAACCAGAGGTAAACAGCTGAAATAAAGCGTTCCGGACGCTACTACGGCAGACCCGTTACGGATTTCTATTGGAAAATTAGTCGATGCCGACACCGTTCCGAAGTTAAACGTATTTCCGGAAGTAACCGGTTTATTATCAATGAAAAGCGTGTGCAAGGTATTTTTTAACTTATAATGCACTTTCATGGAAACGTTTCCGCCCATTTCTGATTCGGGTATGGTAACATAAAATTCCTGCTGTGAGGCATCTACCACCGGTGTTTGGGAATTAAACCGAATAGAATCAGCCTGATTTTGGAATGCGCCCAACGTTTTGCCAACTGCGGGTAATGGCGATGCGCCAGCAGCATCATCGCCTGCGGAATTGCCTTCTAAATCGTAGAAGATGAAGCACTCGTTAGCGTTTCCGGAGCCGTCGTAAACGCCCACGGGATACAAGGAATCATACGTACTTGCCCGCTTATTCCATACCTTGGCGGGCGCGACCACCGAGCGGATGGTGTAATACGACAAATTGCCCGATACTTTCAGTTCGAGGGTGAATAACGTTGACTTGTCTGCCTCTAACGCATCGGTCAAGACCAAAGCCGATCGATCCTCAGAAGCCGAAACGTCGTGACGAATATACTTCGATGTGGAAGCGTTTCGGAAAGAATAGTGATTGTTTTCCTGTTCCTCGATTATCCAATAATCGGTTTCCAAAGCACTTTCCGCATCCCGTTCGAGGTAATAGACCAACGGATAGGCCTCCGTTCCCGGACTGACCGTCCCTGTGGCATTGGCCGACAAAACAGCAATCAAATACTTGCTATTCGTAAACACCGGTTTTGCCAAGAGATCATTGCCTGACAAAAAAGTAAATAAACATGCAAAAGCGAATAAATGTTTTTTCATAAATTTGAACTTTAATAGATAAGGTTGCAAAGTTACGTATAAAGATCGAGATCTCCAAACGCAAAAAAGGCTAAATCTTTTTTTGAGGAGCTATATTTTGCAAGTCCTGCAAACTCATCCTGAGCGCAGTCCCGCAGGGACGGCATTATCATAATCTCGCCCTTGCAGGGCTTAGGCGAGGAAGGGCGCCTTTATCCGTAGGTTGCGCTTCGCTCCACCTACGGTTATGCACATCCCGTCCCTGCGGGACGATGCTCTTCCGTAGGGAGCTATTGAAGGAAGACGTGTTAGCATGGGGTGTCTCCGCTGCGGGACTACGTCTCTGCGGTACCAATGACGGTTTTACGCAACTCATTGATTTTCAACGGGGTTGGGGACTGCCACTTGCCATGCACAATGCAGAGATACGTCATTCTTTTTTATGTAAATTTTTTTATAGAAACTCGACATGACGGCGCCGTCGTGGGGGGTAATAGAGGAAACGCAGCGGCGGCGAAGCCGCCGCTGCGTTTCCTCCCTCTCTTAAAAAAATGCCGCCATCATGTCGACCGAAGCAAAGCGGGCGATAGACCGCTTTGCGGAGCGGAAACACCCCATGCTAACACGCCTTTCTATGGTGTCGCGTTGGCCAACACGCCTTTCCTGCACGAATAATGCCGGAGGCATGCACAGCTCGGTAGAATACCATCGCCTCGCCACCTCGCGGCAAGGTAGGTATGCAACCCCATTTGCCAATCTAAATTATGACACACACGGCGATGATTCTCTGTCCCTATGCGGGACAAGGCTCCGTTTGCAAAATATAGCACCTCAAAAAAAGATTTAGCCAGTTTTTCGGCTAAATCTTTTTTTGAGGTGCTATGAAAAATACCCGGCAGTGCGATACAGGAAAAAATCCTTATCTTTCAGTCCATAGTTAGCGGAAACAAATCGTTGTAATTTACCGTTCTTTTATTGTATTATGGCTGCAAAGGTACAAAAAAATCCAACCCCCGAATTTTTCGCCCCCATTTTCACCCAAAAACGAGGATTCCTGTTAAGAATCCTCGTTTTTTTATTTTGTCGAAATGAAGCTGATTTCATTTTGAGAACAAAAGTACAGCCTATGCTCCGACCAAACAAGTATTTAACAAAGTTTGACAGAAAAACCTCTTAATTTATGTGAAAAAAAAGTGGGTTTTTTCACCCGAAAAATGGGTGATTTTTAGGTGCAAAAGTGGGTGCCGAAGCGGGTTTTTGCCTGCTAACTCCTTGATACTCAATATAAACCCGACTCTTAACAGGAATCGTCGTTTTTGGGGCAAAAAACCCGATTATGGAAAACAAATTGTTTGATTATTTTTTAACTAAGAATAACAAAAAATAACAAAAAGTATCCCACACAGGGATTAGCCTGTGGTT
>BNTP01000123.1 GCA_025996695.1 Bacteroidia bacterium
TAAATACTTGTTTGGTTTGAATAGAGGCTGTACTTTTGTTCTCGAAATGAAATCAGCTTCATTTCACGAAAATAAAAAAACGAGGATTCTTAACAGGAATCCTCGTTTTTGGGTAAAAATGGGGGCGGAAAATTCGGGGGTTGAGGGGATTTTCTATTGCATTTCAAAATGCGATGGAAATTTTCTGAAAAAGTTTGCACTGGTATTAAAAATGTTGTATCTTTGCAGCGCAATGTGCAAAACAAATTAAAAATAACAAAATACATAATTTCAATGAAAAAAAACATTATTTATCTAACTCTCATCACTTTTATGATGGTTACAGCTTGTAATAAAAGCAGCGTCCAAACGGACGGCATTGATGTGTCTAATTTGGACACGACAGCAATTCCCGGCAACGATTTCTACCAGTACGCATGCGGTGGCTGGATGGCTTCTCACCCGTTGTTGCCGGAATATGCACGTTATGGTACTTTCGACGCTTTGGGCGAAAAAAGTAAGGAACAAGTGCGCGAACTCATCGACGAGATTGCCAAGAAAAACAATGCCAAAGGGAGTGTCGCACAAAAAATCGGAGACCTCTACTCGTTGTCAATGGACAGCGTGCGTCGCAATAAAGAAGGCAACGCGCCCCTCCTGCCTTATTTGGCGAAAGTAAACGACTTGACAGACAAAAAAGACCTCGCGGCTATCTTGGCGTGGATGTCTCACAACGGCTATGCTGCATTTTTCTATGAAGGTGTGGGTGCTGACGACAAAAATAGCTCCATGAACATCTATCACCTCGTTCAAGGTGGTTTGTCGCTGGGCGATCGCGATTATTATTTGCAGAAAGATGCTCGGATGCAGGAAATTCGCACCAAGTATGTTGCTGCCATCGAAAAATTGTTTGGCTTGTCGGGCTACACTCCCGAAGAGGGCAAAAAAGCATCGGTTGCTGTTTTGAAAATCGAAACACAATTGGCAACGGCTGCTTTTCCTCGTGAAAAACGCCGCGATCCGGAGGCTAATTATCACAAAATCAGCACAGAAGAATTGGCTAAAATCGCACCTGCATTGGATTGGACAACTTATTTCAAAGGTATTGGCATCCCCGAAATCAAAGAATTGAATTTGGGACAAATCGAACCATTGGCAGAAGTAAATAAAATTATCCAAACAACTGATTTGCAGGATATTAAATACTATTTGTTGTGGAAAGTTATTTCAGGATCGGCAAGCACTTTGGACAATGAATTTGCAGAAGCCAGCTTCGACTTTTTCGGACGCACCTTGACCGGCAGAGAACAACAACCCGAACGCTGGAAACGTGCCGTCAATGCCATCAATGGCACTTTGGGCGAAGCGGTAGGGCAGCTCTATGTTGAAAAATATTTCTCCCCTGCAGCTAAAGAAAAAATGCTGACCTTAGTGAAAAATTTGCAAACGGCATTGGGCGAACGTATCCAAAACTTGGAATGGATGAGCGACGTGACCAAAGCGAAAGCACAGGAAAAGTTGTCGTCATTCCTCGTGAAAGTTGGTTATCCCGACAAATGGCGCGACTATTCAGCACTCACAATCGACAAATCGAAGTCATATTTGGAAAATCTCATCGCATCGGATAATTTTGCATCAGACTACGAAATCAGCAAGTGGAACAAACCGGTCGACAAAGACGAATGGTATATGACTCCGCAAACGGTCAACGCTTATTATGACCCCAGTACCAATTCCATCAACTTCCCCGCAGCAATTTTGCAACCGCCATTTTTCAACGTAGACGCAGACGATGCAGTCAATTATGGTGCAATTGGCGTGGTAATTGGTCACGAAATGAGCCACGGATTTGACGATCAAGGTCGCCAATTTGACAAAGACGGCAACCTTAAAGATTGGTGGACGCCGGAAGACACAGAAAAGTTCAAAGAACGCGCGCAAGTGTTGGTGGATGTGTTCGACAATATCATCGTTATAGATAGCCTGCACGCTAATGGGCGCTACACATTGGGCGAAAACATCGGCGACCAAGGAGGTCTTCAAATAGCTTGGCAAGCTTATCAAAACACTTTGAAAGGCAAAACGGCCCCCGCTCCCATTGACGGCTTCACCGATGCACAACGCTTTTTCCTCGCTTACTCAACTGTTTGGGCAGCCAACATCCGTCCGGAAGCGATCCTTGAACGCACAAAAACCGACCCGCACGCACTGGGGCGTTGGCGTGTGAACGGTGCTTTGCCGCAAATTGATGCGTGGTATGAAGCGTGGAACGTGACTCCGGAAAATACAATGTATGTTCCAAAAGAAAAACGCGTAGCTATTTGGTGAAAAAGTTGCTTTACAATTTGGTAATTCAAAAAAAAATTGTAATTTTGCAGCCGAAATTTTTTAATTCTTAATTTTTAATTTTTAATTTTCGGATTGTCTTGTGGTGTAATGGTAGCACATCAGATTCTGGTTCTGCCTGTGAGGGTTCGAGTCCTTCCAAGACAACGATTAACGTTAATAAGGGACTAAAACGGGTATTTTATCCGTATTTTAGTCCCTTGTTACACAAAATAATTCAAAATTCTACTGTTATGTTAATCAACAAATATTGAGATTTTATCTCAACAAAAATAAATCAGGGGGCAAGATTTGCAAATGTAAAAAATAGGGTGTATATTTGTGGCTGCTTATGATGAACATTATTGACAAGTATTTTTCGGACTTGACGGCGGAGCAAAAAACACAATTTGCTGCACTGGAAGACTTATATGCCGATTGGAACGCCAAAATCAACTTGATTTCGCGCAAGGATATTGCCCATTTGTACGAAAAACACATTCTTCACTCGCTGGGAATCGCGCAGGTCATTCGATTTACTGCCGGTTCAAAAGTGTTGGATGTGGGCACAGGGGGCGGATTTCCGGGCATTCCGTTGGCAATTTTATTTCCGGAAGCACAGTTTGTGCTGTTGGATAGCATTGGAAAAAAAGTGAAAGTGGCAGAAAACGTGGCTCAAAGCATCGGACTAAAAAATGTTGAATGTCGGCACGCCCGCGTAGAGGAAGAAATGCGTAAATTTGATTTTGTGGTCAGTCGCGCCGTGATGCCGTTGCCTGATTTGGCAAAAATTACGAAGAAAAATATCGACAAAAAACAACGTAACGCCTTGCCTAATGGCATTTTATGCCTGAAAGGTGGCGATTTGAAGGCAGAATTAGCTCCTTTCAAAAACCAAGTTGTAGAATATGCTTTAAGCGATTATTTTGAAGAAGAGTTTTTTGAAACAAAAAAAGTTATCTATTTACTTATTTACTAATATTGAAAAACATACGTATGGAAGCAACAGTCTCAACCACTGAAGTCATTGATTGGGCGAAACAGTTCCTCGCTAAGGCGGATCAGGAACTCACGCCGGAGGAGTTGAAAGAACAGAAAAAATTCGCCTCCTTAGTTCAAACCCCCGAGTATAAAACATTCCTTTCGCGAATGTTAGACGAGTCGTCCCAAATCAGGGATAATGGAAAGCTCAACAAGCGCGTCCGACAGCTCATACAGGAATATGGCATTCCGGATTTCTTTACGCCTTTCGACCAAATACTCATTCGGGCGTATATGATGGGCGGGTTTCTTTTTCCGGCCATTGCGATGCCGATTTTCAAATCGAAACTGCGCAAGGAAACGAACAAAATTATCATTTCCGAAGAACGCCCGAAGCTGACCAAGCACCTCGCAGGCCGGTGGCAAAGTCAAATTGGCCAAAACGTGAATCTGCTCGGCGAAGTCGTTTTGGGCGACAAAGAGGCCGAACACCGTTATCTGCACTATTTGGAAGCCCTGAAAGAGCCGGACATCAATTATATTTCTATCAAACTGTCCGGAATTTATGCCCAGATTCACGCTTTGAGCTACGAACAAAACAAGAAAGAACTCTGCGACCTTGTGGCGAGCGTCTATCGGGAAGCGATTGCCAATCCTTATATTGATGCGAGCGGCAAGTCTGCGCCTAAGTTTGTCAATTTGGACATGGAAGAATATAAAGATTCCGAACTGACGCTCGAAGTGTTTATTGAAGTGTTGAGCCGTCCCGAATTTAAAAATTACAAAGCGGGAATTGTGGTGCAGGCCTATTTGCCGGATGCAAGCAGTTTCCAAGATCGTTTGCTGGCTTTCGCTAAAAAGCGCGTAGCAGAAGGCGGATCGCCGATTAAAATGCGTTTAGTGAAAGGCGCGAATTTGCAAATGGAAAGCATCGTGTCGTCCATGAAAGGCTGGCCGAATCCCGTGCAACGCAGCAAAGTGGAGGTAGACGCCAACTATATGCACATTCTGGACAAAGCTCTTTTGCCGGGAAACGCGAAAATAGTAAACATAGGTGTCGCCTCACATAACTATTTCACGATTGCCTACGCCCATCTTTTGGCAGAAAAAAATCACGTGACCGAATACGTGACGTTCGAGATGCTCGAAGGCATGGCCAACAACCTGCCGCGTGTGATGCGCAAATTGGAAAAGCAAATCATTCTTTACACGCCGGTGGTGAAATCCAATCATTTCCTCAACGCGATTTCTTATCTGGTGCGCCGCTTGGACGAAAACACCGGCAAAGAAAATTTCTTGAGCTATACTTTTAATCTGAAATTGGACAGTCCGCAATGGAATTTTCTGGCAAAACAATTCCTCGAAGCCTACCAACTGAAAGACACCGTGAACACAACTCCTTATCGCACGCAAGACCGGACAAAAAAACCGGTTGCACAAGACGCTGATACGAAAGTGTTTGTGAATGAGCCGGATACGGATTTAGACTTAGCGCCAAATCGTCAATGGGCATTGGATGTGTTAAAAAAATGGGAAGCAACTGCGATTGACCGCGATGCGCATAAAGCATCGCCCGAACAAGTGAAGGAAGCGATCGAAACGGCCGAAAAAGATGCATCGGGATGGCGCAAGACCACCGTTGAGGAACGCAAAAAACTGTTGTTTCAAGTGGCCGAAAACCTCAGTGCAAAACGGGGCGATTTGATTGGCTGCATGGCAGCTACCACCGGCAAAACGTTTACCGAAGGCGATGTGGAAGTGTCCGAGGCCATCGACTTCGCGCGTTTCTATCCGATTTCCATGCAAGAAATTGATGCATTAGATACGGTTACGCATGCTCCGAAAGGCATTGTGCTGGTCATTCCGCCTTGGAACTTCCCGTTGGCAATTCCTGTGGGCGGCGTAGTGGCTGCGTTGGCCGGTGGCAACACGGTCATTTTGAAACCCGCCACGGTGGCATTGCCAATCGCTTGGGAATTTGTGCAATGTTTCTGGGATGCAGGCATCCCCAAAGATGCGTTGCAATTGGTATGTCCGGCCGACCGCGTTGCATTGCATGAATTGACCGCACACCCTGCCATCAAACATATTATCCTCACAGGTGGCACAGACACGGCTTTCCGGTTGTTGGAAAACAGTCCGCGCACGCCGCTCTCGGCAGAAACCGGCGGAAAAAATGCGATTATCGTCACGGCAAATGCCGACCAAGACCACGCGATATTAAATATTGTGTCGTCGGCATTCAGCAATGCCGGACAAAAATGTTCCGCTTGTTCGCTGTTGCTGCTGGATAAAAAAGCATTCAACGACGAAACATTCAAGACAAAACTCAAAGATGCCGTGCAAAGTATGCGCACAGGCAGTCCTTGGGACACAATGAATGTGGTGGGCCCGATGATTGACAATAAAAATGAGAAATTGCACCACGCGATTGAACATTTGGAGCCGGGCGAAGAATGGTTGGTGGCTCCCGAATTTGTCGATAAAGAGCGATACATCCTCAAGCCAACAGTGAAATGGGGCGTGAAACCGGGTAGCTATACCTTTACAAATGAGTTGTTTGCGCCGCTTTTGTCGGTCGTGTGCATCGACGATTTGGAACAGGGAATCGAATATGCCAACTCATCCGATTACGGTCTGACTGCTGGTTTGCAGAGTTTGAACGAAGCCGAACAAACGCTTTGGAAAAACAGCATCGAAGCCGGAAACCTGTATATCAATCGCGGCATCACGGGCGCCATCGTGCGTCGTCAGCCTTTTGGTGGCATGAAACGCTCCGCTTTTGGTGGAGGCATCAAAGCCGGAGGTCCGAATTATGTAACTTGTTTCATCGAATTTACAGAAAAAGGGAGCAATGATCGCGTGCAAGCAGCTACAAAAAGCTATCAAGCCGCTTGGAAAAACATTTTCTCCAAAGAAGAAGATGTCAGCAACATCTATGGCGAAGAAAATATTTTCCGCTATTTGCCTTTGCACAGCATGGTTTTACGCGTGCAAAACAGCGATTCTTTGGAAGACATCCAATTGGTGTTGTTGGCTGCAAAAACGGCAACAACACCAATTGGATGTCTTCCAA
>BNTP01000124.1 GCA_025996695.1 Bacteroidia bacterium
CATGGCCGTTGAAAATAATTTTTCTACCGGCTGTGCTGCTTTCTTTTTGCGTCCCATATTTTTGACTTTTATTTTGTCGGCGAAGGTAGTAATTTTTTTTCATAGCACCTCAAAAAAAGATTTAGCCCGCATTTATGGTTAAAAAAATGTGATAATTTGAAAAAAGTTTGTACTTTTGCCACCAAAACAAGCGTAAGACAGATGGCAAGCAACAAACATAAAATAGCCATAACTCCCTAATTATCAGTGGATTACGGGGTTTGGTTGGGGTAAATTCCCGCGCACGAACCGACCCGCGCAGGCGCAGTTTCGCGTTCGCGCATTTCCGGCATTAAACAATATTTTCACAAACATACCAGCAAGCCGCAATGGGACTTTCGAGTCCTGTTGCGGCTTTTTGCGTCCTGTTGCGGCTTGTTCCGTCATTGCGAGGGCGGAGCCCGAAGCAAACCGGCTGCTTTTTATAGTTTGCTTCGCCCTACCAATGACGGTTTTACGCAACTCATTGATTTTCAACGGGGTTGGGGACTGCCACTTGCCATGAACAATGCAGAGATATGTCATTCTTTTTTACAGGATGGCGCCGTTTTTTTTAAGAGAGGGGGGGAAACGCAGCGGCGGAGCCGCCGCCGCTGCGTTTCCCCCGACCCTCACGTGAGGGGTAATGAGTCGCTCTGCTGCCATCCGTAATTTGGATTTGGAAGCCGAAAAACGTAAACTGGATGAACAGGGCATCATTCATTCCATTCGCAGCAAGTCGGATTTGGAAGAAGCGGCTTCGGCATATAAGGATATTTCGCAGGTCATGGCGTTTCAATCGGATTTGGTGAAAATCAAGGTGGAATTGAGTCCGTTGGCAGTGATTAAGGGATAAATGAGTAATTTTGTGGAAAATTAATAACCGTCTTATTCAGAAACAAATATATGACAATGGCAAAAATTACGATGCCAAGAACATGATGCACACATTTCGCTTACTGAATATGGCGGAAGAAATCGCAGTGGAAAAGCGGATTAATGTTTTTCGGAAAGACCGCGATTTTCTTTTTAAAGTCAGGAACGGCGAATTTCTTTATACGGACAATTTTCCAAATGGTCGTTTATATAGCCAACCGCCTGCAAGTGGGCATAGCAAATGGTTGTTCCGAAAAACTTGAATCCCCGCTTTTTCATGTCCTTGCTGATAGCATCGGATAACGGCGTAGATGCCGGAATTTCGCTTAATGTTTTCCAGTGATTGGTAACAGGCTTTCCTTCCGGCAGAAATGTCCGCAGGTAATTACAAAAACTGCCGAACTCTTTTTGTACTTCCAAAAACCGTTGCGCATTGGAAATCGTCGCCTGTATCTTGTTCCGGTTGCGGATAATGCCGCTGTCCTGCATCAAACGCTCGACATCCTGTTCCGTCATTTGTGCCACTTTTTCGGCGTCATAACCGGCAAAGGCGTTCCTGTAAGCATCCCGCCGCTTGAGAATGGTTATCCAGCTTAATCCCGCCTGAGCGCTTTCCAGTACAAGGAACTCAAACATTTTATGGTCGTTCCTTACTTCCCTGCCCCATTCCTCGTCGTGGTACTTTATGTATATGGGGTCGGACTTGCACCAGCCGCATCGCCTTGTAGCTTCTTGATTCATATTGAAACCGTATTTTGAGTAAAACTCTACAAAGATACAACCTTTTTTCCAATTTCACGTCAGCCCTGGATTTTTACTCGCGGATTCCGTTTGTGCAATCCGGTAAATGTCGTAGAAATGACGGCTTTTGCCGTTTTTCTTCTTTTACAGGCCGCGAGTTTTAGGGATATTTTTTCTGCAATGTGAATTTATTAATACCTTTGCACCAAAATTTAATAAGAATTAGAGAATGAATTGTGTTCGCGCGGATCAATTTGTTACATAATTAGGTATACGAAAAGATATACGGAACAAAAATAAATAAAAATTGTGGTGATAAAATCAACGTAAAAATAAAGAAAAGAGATGTATGAACACAATAGATGAATATATTGAAACATTTGAACCAAATATTCAAAAGACATTAAATGAAATACGAAATTTCATAAAAAATGAAGTTCCGGAAGCATCCGAAAAAATATCTTACGGAATGCCTACTTTTTATCTGAATGAAAATTTGGTGCATTTTGCGGCATTTAAGGATCATTATAGTTTTTTTCCAAGTCCCTCTGGAATTGATGCGTTTGAAAAGGAACTTGCCTCATATCGTAGTGGAAAAGGAACATTGCGTTTTTCAATTGATAAACCTATTCCATGGGAAATAATTAAAAAGGTTGTTCAATTTAGGGTAAAGGAAATTTCAAATAAAAAGAAAAAATAATAAAGCAAAACAAACGACATATAACAGGCCTGCGCTCAAAACGGCTCATAGTCGGATGGAAGCAAATCCGGCCTCAACCGCTTTGTCCGGTCAATAGATTGCTGCAATTCCCAATTGCGAATGTTGGCTTCGTGACCGGACAGGAGAATTTCCGGCACTTGCCAGCCATTGTAGTTGGACGGGCGTGTGTAAACAGGCGGTGCAAGCAGATTGTCCTGAAACGAGTCGGAGAGTGCCGATTGTTCGTCGCCGATTGCTCCCGGAATCAGGCGCACAATCGCGTCTGTCATGACTGTTGCTGCCAATTCGCCACCCGTGAGGACGTAATCGCCAATCGAAATTTCGCGCGTGATGAGATGCTCCCGAATGCGGTAGTCAATCCCTTTGTAGTGACCACAGAGGATTATCAGGTTTTTGCACAGCGACAATTGATTTGCCAGCGGCTGTTTAAATGTTTCGCCATCCGGTGAAGTATAAATCACTTCGTCGTAGTCGCGCTGGGCTTTCAACGCCGTAATCACACGGTCAATCGGCTCACATTGCAGCACCATACCGGCTTGTCCGCCAAAAGGATAATCGTCCACACGACGATGCCGATTGTCTGACGAATAGTCGCGCAAATCATGCAAATGAATTTCTACCAGCCCCTTGTCTTGCGCCCGTTTCAAAATGGAAACGTGCAGCGGACTATCCAGCAACTCCGGCAATACGGTGATAATATCTATTCTCATAAGGCTAATTTTTTCTTCATCATTTTTTGTTTTCACAATTTGGACGCAAAGATACAAAAGAATTATGAGTTAGTCCATAAAAAAATTATTAAAAGGCTTGCACGATTAAAAAAAAACACCTACCTTTGCGCCGTCTTTTTTAGACAATTGATTGTCTCATGGTGTAATGGTAGCACTGCAGTTTTTGGTACTGCCTGACTAGGTTCGAGTCCTAGTGAGACAACCGTTTTAAGCTAGAAAAAAGCAAAAAGTGGTAAATCCCCGAATTTCATTGAAATTCGGCTAAATCTTTTTTGCGGTGCTATTATTTAGCAAACGGCATCTTGCAGGAAACGCTATTTAGTGGAATGATTGCGGATAGTCATAAATTATTTCAATAAAGCACTCAGTTGCTCAAAATTTTGCGGAATGTCATTGCATAAAAATTTCAGATTCAACCAATTGGAATAGACGGCATATTCTTTCAACTGAATCGTGAGCAACGACTCCATATAGCCCTGATGGGCATTGAGGACGTTCATTTGTGTCGTATGCTCGTGGTATTTCGACACTTCATTGAGATATATTTGTTCCCTGAGTTTGGCGATCTCTTTCTGCGTTTCAAGCGCTTCAACACTATTCAACAGGTCGTTAGAGAGTGTTTCAACATTCGTTTCCATTTCAAAAAGGAGTTGTTCATTGCTTGTTTTTTGAAATTCATAGTCGCTCTTTTTGGCCATATATGCCCCTTTGGCAGCATTGTTGCCAAAAGGTAATTTGTAGGTCAATGTAAGCAAATAACTTGAGCCGGGAGGATAGGACGAGGTTTGCGGATAAATCCAAAAGCTGTTCCATCGTCCGCCATCCACTTCGGAATAATAATTGTATCGCAACTGCAGGCTTAAATCATTGCGTTTCGCATAGTTGGCTATCTTTACTTCCTTTGACAAGGATTCCTCTTTCAATTTTTGTTTTTTGAATGCCAACGATTGCCTTGCAATGTCGGATTTTCGAATCAGCACATCGCTCACATAGCGTTTAATCTCTGCGCCCTCCATGGCGGGAGGTGCTTCAGGCGCCGCAAAGTTTTGGGTGGTCAAGGATGCTGTTTCCAAACCTAAAAGTTTTCGATAATCTAAATAATCGTTTTTAATCTCGTTGTAAGCACTATTGAGGTCTGATTTCAATTGGGCAAGTTCGGCTTTCACGTTCAGAATTTCAACTGACCCCACCGTGTTGTTGTTTATCTTTTGCTGAAGAGTGTCTTTATAGGCTTCCAAATCGTGAATAATCACCTCATGGTCTTTGTTTGCCCGATCTTTATAGACGATTTTCAAGTAGGCTAACGTCACATTTTTGATGAAGCGCGTGACTTCGTAGTCAAAACTTACCTGAGTAGAGGCTAAATTTAACGCGGCAATGTTTTGGTTAAGAAGATTCATGTTCGATTTTCCTATGCCTTTGAGCAACGGCATGTCCAATTGGAGCCATGTTCCGTTGACTAATTGTGTTGCATCGTTGTTGGTCGGGTCTTTCGTTTGCGAACTAACGAACCCCGTAGAGGCATTAATCCCCAATTTCGTAGGTACCGTCAACGACAAGTTCAAACTCGAAGGGTTTCTGTCCTTATCCGGCAGTAAAATTCCGGACATCGTGCTAACATTAACATTCAACGAGGGGTCGAACACGCCTTTTGCAGACTGTTTGTCGCCCTTGGATTTTTCCACTTGGAGTTGATTGTTTTTGATGTCGTAATTGTTTTTAAGACCAATTTCAATCGACTCTAACAAAGTTGGCAGCATAATTTCCGCATTTGTTTGCGCCACGACATGATTTGTCATGCGAGCTGCAAATAAAACGATAATAAAAATATTTTTTCGCATCATATCTAATATTTGAAAATCTTTATATTTTTTGCAAATATACGAATGTTTTTTTATTTGGTCTAATTTTTGTCAGGAACGGGTGGGCGACATATTTCCCGTGTCATATGTGGAGCTCTGTCCCGCAGGGATGGAATGTGCAATACCGGGGCTTCGGCGACACCCGCCGGCGGTTACACACATTTTGTCCCAGCGGGACTGTGAAAATGATATTACTCTTCTCATACAATTCTCTGTCGTGACAAAAAGGGATTTTTGTCGTGCACCCTCGGGAACTCACGTACGGTTCTTTTATTTATCGAAAAAAAAGCACCGACTCTCAACAAGTCAGTGCTTCCTTTCATAGTTACGGTTTATTTTTTTCTCATCCTGATAGGGGTTTCCTCGGGAAACCCCTATCGGGTTTAGGCACGTCGCCTCATTAACCAGACGAGAGCCTGGATTTTGTACTACGACCGTGTTGACGTTAATCGTTGAGGCGGCAAGAGTTTATAAGCTACCGACGCATAGACCCCCAAAAGTTCCAACATCATCATTCCAATCAATAAAAAAATTCGCAAATTGCGGGTTAGCCCAGTTCACAGCAGTATAATGGCTTTGCCCGTAATCGCTTATCGTTCCTTGAGTTGTGTACGTTGTCCGAATATCCGCTAGCCATAATCTGGCGTCGGTTGATCCACCAGTGGAAAAAGGTTTATCCGACCCGTAATATACTGAGCGGATCCCAAGGGCCTCGGGGAGGGTTGCGAGATGCATTCCTTTATTTTGGCACTGCGCCGCAGTTGGAGTCCATTGTTGGAGCGATGTGATTATTAAAATGCACGTTCGCCCATTGGCTACAACCGCATTAGGTCCAAATTTTAGCGCGCAGTCGTTATTGGTTGTTGTCAGGTTTAACGGCACTCGCGTAACCGAGTAAGCTCTTGACATCGCAGGAGATGCCGCACCGGCATAGTCGTCCGTCGCCAGCGGCACTCGGACGTCCAGGGATATGCTCCCTCCGTTCGTGTAAGTGGGGATTGGCCCTTCTGTTGACGTTGAACCAAAGCCGGCACTCCTGCCCGATGATATGGTTATCGTACCCGCGTTCGCCAAACTCCCAGCCGACCCAGTCGTATTCTGATTCAGCGTCGGCACATCACTGGCAACAATCGCGCGATAACTTGGAGCTCCGGCTGCGCCATTCGGCGCAGCAAGAAACGTCTTCGCTGTTTGTGAACCGCTTAACAAGTTGTATTGAGTCGTGGACATCAAACCATTAGCGCTTGCAGAGGCCAGAGCGCTTGGAATTGTCACATTATATGTAACCGCAGCCGTGATTCGACCCTTCGCATCCACCGTAAAGCTCGGCACAAAGATAAGAGATCCCCATGTGGGTGTTCTATGTGCAGTTTCACCATAAGTGTTCGGAGTCACCG
>BNTP01000125.1 GCA_025996695.1 Bacteroidia bacterium
CCCAGATATTCAGACGTTTCATCCAAAGAATAAATGATGCGTGGAATGCCATACGTGGACATACGCATTCGTTGTGTTTTGTAAAATTCCGGATTTTGAAATGCGGCAAGCCGTTTAATTCGATTAAGCGCGCGTTGACTGACTTCTTTCTTTGGAACATACAGCATGTTGGCTTCAACAATGCACAATTTATCAGGAAAATCTTTGGTTTCGAGAGTTATTTCGGGTTTCTTCCGTTCCCATGGTTTAGGGGCATCTTCGTCATTGGTTTCTGTATTTCCAAGTTCACCTAAGCCATTTCCCTCACACAATTCAGCAAGCAGGTTTACAACATCATTTTCCGGCATTTTTTTAATAGAAGCCAAATAAGCCCATTGGTCGACATAACTTTGAAAGGCTTCATCAATAAATTCACTATTCCCATTTTTTCGCGCTCCGCCTTGCAAGGGCAAAGCGATTAAATTTCCAAAACCACCTTTTGGCATAAAATCTTGATTGGGAAACATCCGGTCGTAAGATGCGAACTTAATTTCATGTCTGACAGACATCGCTTTGGTCAAAAGTGCATTTCCTAATCTTCGAGCAGATACAGCAGATATGGGTGTTTCAAAGAACAACCACGCATGACCACCATTGCCGGAACGCGAACGTTCTACAGCTATCGGTATTTTCAATTCCTCACACACAGAACGAAAAGCAGAAATATCTTCCTGCCAATTTTCATCATCAAAGTCAACCGCTAAAAACAAGCAGGTTTCATCCGGAAAAAGTGGATAAATACCAATGATTCCGATGCCATGCTCATCTTTATTACGCAAATGGCTGTCAATAACCTCTTTGGTTAAAGGCAATAGTTCTCGTTTGGTGCAATTTTTGCATTTGACATGAGATTTATCACAAATACCTCTTGCCCATTCATTTTTACAAGCGGGAACATAATAATATTTGTCGTGCTTCTTGCTGTAACAACGTTTGGCATACACATCCGTTCGCCCACGAAACAGCAACATAAACAATTCTTTCTTTTCTTCAACGGAGTTATATTTATTGAAAGAAACCTTGACTTCTATTTTTTCAGTATCCTGAATTTCAATTTCTTGTTGGAATAATGACGGCTCTTGTATCGGCATAACGACTATTTCATATCGCAAGCCCAATGCCTCTCGCAGTTTTTGGTTTTCCTCAACCAGAGCAAGATTTTGAGTTTTTAATTCGACAATGCGTGCTATGAGTTCAGATTCAGTCATAATTCATGGATAAACGGTTATATTTTCTTTACTAAATCCTGCTCTACTTGCGCATCCATTTTCCAAGGAGCTTGCTTTTTCCATGCTCGTATATGTAATTGTGGTATCATAAGTCACTTTCTATTTCCATGTTTTAATTATTTTCCATCGGTTGTCAATATCTCCTTTTTTCCTTTTTCGGGAGAAAGGGGAGTTGTAAAAATTGTTTTCTCCTTCAATACTTTTTCTAATGAATTGGCTACATCTCCCTGCGCCCATTCTAAAACATAGCTCAGCATATCTGTACAATTTGTTTTTTCACCTTATAACGGTGCAATCCTTGCAAAAGAGCTTTTTCCGACAATTTTGTATAATTTCTCAAATCATCAAAAGTGAAAGTGTAACATCCCCGTTCTTGTAATTTAACAAGAAAATCTTCCCAATTAACGGTACTATTCTCCATAACACTCATAGTTTGAAATTGCAAACCTTTATGAAAATCGTAAAGGTTTGCAAATATAAACTTTATTTTTGAATTAACCAAACATTTTGACAAAAATATTCGAAATAAAAATGGCTAAAATTCAAAAAAAGTTTGTACCTTTGCACCGGAAAATAAACGGAGAGGTGCTCGAGTGGTTTAAGAGGTACGCTTGGAAAGCGTATGTACGGCAAAACTGTACCGGGGGTTCGAATCCCTTCTTCTCCGCAAAGCCGCAGTTTAATAAAAATATATATATGAAAAGAAATGGTTTAATAATAGCATTAATCGGGATGGTATCCCTGTTTTTGCCGTCTTGTGAAGGGGATAAATATTATCCCGAATATCCCGAAGTTGCCCCACAAACTTGGTCACAAAAATTTGAGGTAGCATACAAAGATTGGAAACGAGTTGATGCACCGGATGGAGTGTATTACTATTATACATTTCATGTGCCCAAATTATCAGATCGTGTTTTTAACGAAGGCATAAAACAAGCTTTTATGCATTACTCCGTAAATAATGTAGATACGGAGTCGCCGCTCCCATTCAGTTATTTCTATGTCTTGACGGATGGCACGCGTTGGGAAGAACATTTCACCGTTGAATGGCAGCCCGAATATGTTACTTTTATATTGAAAGTAGATGATGGTGACCCAAAGGAAGTAAGTCCGATGCATGACAGTTACGTCTTCTCGGTAAAATTTTTGTGGTAAATCAGAACTCAATTAACTAAACTCTGCACTCTAACCGAATGTCGACATACACAGAAGACCTGCGAGCAGTCACCACTCAACGTCTGATTGAAATGAAACAGCGTGGCGAGAAAATCGCCATGCTCACAGCTTATGACTATTCCATGGCATCAATTATCGACAAAGCCGGAATGGACGTGATCTTGGTTGGCGATTCCGCGTCCAACGTGATGGCAGGTAATTCGACAACGCTACCGGTGACGCTTGACCAAATGATTTGGTACACGCAGGCCGTGCGTAAAGCTGTGAAACGCGCACTCGTGGTGGCAGATTTGCCGTTCGGCTCCTATCAAGGCAACTCGAAAGAAGCCGTTCATTCGGCGATTCGCATGATGAAAGAAACCGGCTGCGACGCTATCAAAATCGAAGGCGGACTGGAAATCAAAGAGTCCATACAGCGTATCCTGTCAGCAGGAATCCCCATTATGGGACATTTGGGCTTGACGCCGCAGTCGATAAACAAATTTGGAACCTACGCCGTTCGCGCCCGCGAAGCCGAAGAAGCCGAAAAATTACTCGAAGACGCACAACTATTGAACGACTTAGGCTGTTTCGGAATTGTGCTGGAAAAAATCCCTGCCGATTTAGCCAAACGCGTAACCGAACAAGTGCATATCCCCACGATTGGCATTGGTGCCGGCCGGCACACCGACGGCCAAGTGCTCGTGATGCACGACATGCTGGGCATCAACACCGAATTTTCGCCACGTTTTCTGCGTCGCTATGCCGAATTACATGATGAAATCAAAAATTCCGTCGCTCATTACATTAAGGATGTGAAAAATTGCGATTTTCCTAACGAAAAAGAGTCGTATTAGTAGCGCCTTTCTCTTAATTTTGCACCAGCACCACCGTATCTTGCGCAATCATCCACTCTTCATCTGTAGGGATGACTACCACCTTAACTTTAGAACTATCCGGACTAATAATAGCTTCTTCACCACGCACTTTGTTGCGTTCGCCGTCAATTTGGATGCCAATAAAATCTAAGCCTTCGCAGACAGAGGCGCGTAATTCGGTTTGATTTTCGCCCACACCGCCTGTGAACACGAGGATGTCCACGCCGCCTAAGGCTGCTGCGTAAGCTCCGATGTATTTTTTGATGCGATATTCGTAAACGTTTAATGCTAAAATCGCTTTTTCGTTACCTGCTTTCACGGCAGCTTCGATTTCGCGCATATCGGACGAAATACCGGACAAGCCATTTACCCCACTTTGTTTGTTAATCAAATCAGAAATGCCTTGTTTGTCCAAGTTTTCTTTTTCTATCAGAAACGCCAATGCGCCGGCATCTATATCGCCGCATCTGGTGCCCATCAATAGACCTTCCACAGGCGTCATACCCATGGATGTATCAACTGATTCGCCGTTTTTGATAGCCGTAATCGAACCGCCATTGCCAATATGACACGTGATGATGCGCTGTTTTTCGCGAGGCACTTTCAAAAATTCGCAGACGCGTTCGGACACGTAGCGGTGGCTCGTGCCGTGAAATCCATAGCGCCGCACTCCGTATTTTGTGTACAGGTTGTAAGGCAAGCCGTACATATATGCATTGGCGGGCATCGTTTGATGAAAAGCCGTATCAAATACGCCTACTTGCGGTGTGTTGGGCAGCAATTCTTGAATGGCATAAATGCCTTCGAGATTGTGTGGATTGTGGAGCGGCGCAAGGTTGCTACATTCGACCATTTTTGCAATCACTTCATCCGTGACGACGACGCTGGCGTTAAACTCTTCGCCGCCATGTACCACGCGATGACCAACGGCATCAACCTCTTCCAACGACTTAATACAGCCGTAGGACGCACCGGTAATCGTTTCCATGATAAAATGGATACCGGTTTTGTGTTCGGAAATGTTTTTCTCTAACACTACTTTTTCACCGTTTGGTAACGTGAGTTTAAGGAACGAACCGGACAATCCGATTTTTTCGATGCCGCCTTGTGCCAATGTTTCTTTGGTGTTCATGTCCAAAAATTTGTACTTGATGGATGAACTGCCGCAATTTAATACGAATACTTTCATTTGAATTATGTGTTTTACGTCATTCCCGCGCAGGCGGAAATCCCTTTCATTTTTTTATCAGTAATTGAGCGACAAAAGTACAACAATTTTTTCAGAACTAAAAGACCTTTGTCAAATCTTTTTTGAGTTTCTATTGTGAAAAAAATATATATAATGTTAAAATCGTCAAATAATTTTGATTGTATGAAAATAGTTTGTACGTTTGCACATTAATTACAAATCCGACAGATGGAAGACTATAAAAAATATCGCCCATAACCACCTCATTATCAATAGCTTACCTGGATGGAGGGGGGTAAATTCCTTTGCCGCGCAAGAGCGTCTTCGCGTCCGCGCGTTTCCGGCGTTAAATACCATTTTCACAAACATACCGGCAAGCCGTAACGGGATTTTTGAATCCTGTTGCGGCTTTTTCCCTCATTGCGAGGGTGAAGCCCGAAGCAATCCGGAAAAAGCCGCCGCCGGTTCCCCTTGGCTGAAAGCCAATATTTTCATAACCGCAGGTCGTGACCTGCGGAATAACGATACAAGTCCCCATCTGCCTGGAAGGCAGGACGGCTTGTTAGCATGGGGTGTTTCCGCTACGGAGCTCCGCCCCTGCGGTCGACAAGACGGCGCCGTCGTGGGGGGTAAGGGAAACGCAGCGGCGGCTCCGCCGCCGCTGCGTTTCCTCTCTCTTAAAAAAATGCCGCCGTCTTGTCGACCGAAGCAAAGCGGGCGATAGACCGCTTTGTGTAGCGGAGACACCTCCTGCCAACAAGCCTTCCTATGGTGTCGCGTTGGCTAACACGTCTTTCTATTGTATTGTCGCGTGCCAACACACGACCAACAAGCCTTTCCCGCACGAATATCACATCGCCGCAAACTTAAGGTAGGCATGCACAGCTCGGTAGAAAATCAGTACCTCCCCACCTCGCTGCATGCGGTATGCGACCAAATTAGCACTCGGTTGCATACCTACCTTGCGGGGCGCGTGAGGCTTGGCCGTTTCTACCGAGCGATGCAATCCTGACGGATTGCCAGGGCAAAATAGTGAACAATGAATAATGAACAATGAATAATTAAAAAACTGCTTATGCCTTTCGGTCAAGTAAAAAAATAATCGTACATTTGCGGAATGAAAGAAGAACAATATCCAAAAGATTTTATAGCGTTTCTTGAGCAATTCAAGGATGAGGAGAATTGTCGCCAATACTTATTTGATATAAAATGGCCGGACGGATTTCGCTGTCCAAAATGCAATAATGAGACCTACTGGCTTACTGCACAAAATTTGATACACTGTCGCTCTTGTAGTCATCAGACATCGTTAACTGTCGGGACTATATTCCACGGGACAAGAAAACCATTGTTATTATGGTTTCATATCATGTGGTGGGTGGTAGCCCAAAAGACCGGAGTTAGCGCAAGTAATATGAAAGATTTCATGGGATTTGGCAGTTACCAGACAGTTTGGATGTGGTTGCAGAAAATAAGAAGAGCGATGGTTAGATCCGGTAGGGACAAATTGTCTGGTATCGTTGAAGTGGATGAAACTTTTGTTGGAGGGATGGATATAGGGACAGGTAAACAAGGGCGTGGAGCGGAAACTAAAACATTAGTGGTGGTTGCCACAGAATGTATAGGAAAACAGATAGGTAGAGTTCGTTTTAGATGTATAAAAGAAGCAACATCAGAAAAATTGATTCTATTTATTCAAGACAATATCGCACAGGGAAGTACTATTGTTACAGATGGTTGGACTGGCTATAAGCCACTTCAAAATGATGAAAGCTACATGCATGATGTCAAGACTATTTCGAGTAGCGGAAAAGAAGCTCACGAGTTGTTACCACATGTACAAAAGGTTGATT
>BNTP01000126.1 GCA_025996695.1 Bacteroidia bacterium
CTTTTCTTTGTCCAAATCAAATACAAATTCCGTGTAATCGTTCTTATACCAACTGAATTTGGAATCAATGCTCACCTCTTTTATTCGCCGGTTCGCGCCGAATCAAACTGTTGGGATACAACTATGACGAACTCAACAGGCTGGCAAAAACATTACAGGATTCGCTTCTGCAATACCGGCGAATAAAAGAGGTGAGCATTGATTCCAAATTCAGTTGGTATAAGAACGATTACACGGAATTTGTATTTGATTTGGACAAAGAAAAGTTGGCGCAAGAAAACCTGCTACCGGTGGATTTGTTTCGTTCCATGACACCATTATTTGAAAAAAGCATGTATGTCGGCGACTGGATAACCGCCGAGCGGATAGAGTCCTTACAACTTTTTGCTCGCCAAGCAGGAGAATTGGATGTATGGAACACGGAAAACTATCCTGGAAAAGCAGGCGAAAACAGTTATAAACTTTCGGAAATCGCCAACATTGAGAAATGGATTGCGCCGCAAGATATTGCGAAAGAAAACCAACAATACCTCTTGTGCCTGCAATACGAATACATCGGTGCCTATCAGCAGGCGCAAACAGTGACGGAGCGTGCGATTGAATCATTCAACCGGACTGCGCCATTGGGCTACAAAGCCGAAAATGAATCATCGTATTATTGGTGGGGAAAAGAAAACAACTTCAAGCAATATGGTTTGCTGTTTCTGATTGTCGCCATCATCTTTTTCATGTCAGGCATATTATTCAATTCGCTGAAACAACCCTTAGTCATCATTTTCATCATTCCGGTGTCCTTTATCGGCTTGTTTCTAACCTTTTACTGGTTCAAACTGAACTTCGACCAGGGAGGTTTTGCCGCTTTCATCCTGCTGTCCGGCATCACGGTCAATGCCAACATCTATGTGCTGAACGAATATAACAACTTGCGAAAATCGCATCCTCGCATGAGATTAATAACAGCCTATATCAAAGCGTGGAACACCAAAGTAAGACCCATTTTTTTGACAATTTTTTCCACCATTCTCGGCTTCATCCCCTTCATGCTTGGCGAATACAAAGAGGCATTCTGGTTTCCGCTGGCAGCCGGAACAATCGGAGGCTTGATAGCGTCATTCATCGCCCTCTTTTTCTTCCTGCCGCTGTTTATGAGATTTCTGAAAGAAAAGTCAATGTCCGGTATAATTACCGCATCAAAATTATGATGATGAAAAAGACCGCAGGTCTTTACTTCACCCCGTATGGGGTCGAACAAACAGATTGCACCCCTCCGGTGTGCCGGAGGGGAGGCGTAACAGACGGAAACAAAATCGCAGTATATAGCTGAATTTTGATGGTTGCCCTGAAAAAACACTTTAGTAAAAAAATAATGCAATTTTTTCTTTGTTATTAGAAAAATTAATTTTACCTTTGCACGCGATAATATGTATGTACATACAAAATATATAATCGTACATTTAATTACAAAAATATAAATCTAAAGTATCATGAGAAAAATTCTATTGATTTGCATTTTTTTCGCCTGTATTGCAGGAAATATGCAATCGCAAGTCGTAACAGGAAAAGTGCTTGAGAAAGGGACGGGAGAAACCTTAATTGGGGTTTCTGTTGCTCTTCAAAATGCTACACAAAGGACGGTAACCGATATAAATGGGGCATATTCCATTGCTGCAGGAGAAGGCGACGTGTTGTCTTTTTCTTATTTGGGTATGACTCCTCAACGGATAACCGTAGGAAAAACAAATGTAATTGACGTTTTTATGTCGCCCGACCAGCAGCAATTAGACGAAATTGTTGTTGTTGGCTACGGAACAATGAGACGCAAAGATTTAACCGGTTCTATTTCTTCGCTTAAAGGCGAGGATTTGGAAAAAACCACTTCATCCAGCGTTTTGGAAGGCTTGGCAGGAAAATTGCCCGGTGTTCAAGTGATTCAAAATTCGGGTACTCCGGGTGGCGATGTAACAGTCAGAGTCAGAGGTATTGGAACTATTAATAACTCGGATCCGCTTTATGTAGTTGATGGCGTTCCGGCAAACGGTGGTATATGGTATCTGAATCCCAATGATATTCAATCCATTGACGTATTGAAAGATGCTTCGGCAACCGCTATTTACGGTGCGCGAGGAGCCAATGGCGTGATTATGGTTACAACCAAGCGCGGCGTAAAAGGCAAAAAAGAAATTGCGGTTGATTACAGCTATGGCATTCAAAATATTACAAAATTATATGATATGATGGATGCTTCTCAATATGCTGCTTTGCATAATGAGATGCGGACAAATGCAGGTGGAGCTGCTGCCGGTTACGATTTGAATCCATTGTTTGCCAACCCGCAATCGTTGGGAGCAGGTACCGATTGGCAAGATCAAATTTTCCGAACGGCTTATATGCAAAAAGTGGGACTTTCAATTTCCGGTGGTGATAAGGTGGTACATTCTACTTCGTTGGGTTATTATAAGCAGGATGGTGTAATGAAAAATACGGGTTACAACAGAGTAACATTGCAATCGAATATCCGATCGGAACTGCATGAAAAATTCCGCCTTACATCTAACATTGCCTTGAGCGGACAAGAGAGTGAAACGCGCGGTACTTATACGGTAATAGCTAATGCCATGCGAATCCTTCCACATATACCGGTGCGCGACGAATTGAGCAATTTGACAGGTCCTATCGGACGTGCCGATTTGAATGGTCAAGCGATTAATCCGGTAGGCATTATTGAAACGCAAACCAATACTACGCCTGCTTTTCGCGGAGTGGCAAATGTTTCAGGTGAACTTGATATTACCGATTATTTGCAATTCAAAACAACCGGCGGAACAGAAACAGGATTTGATTTCAACAACGCTTATTACCCCAAATTCCAATGGGGAAATTACCAGCAAGACGAAACGTCTCAATCAAACTCTGCGTCTTATGAAGTTTTGATGACTTGGGATAATATGCTGACTTTCAATAAAAAAACAGGCAATCACAGCATTACGGCTTTAGCAGGTACCTCTTTTCAGAATTATACCAAAAAATGGGTGGGTGCTAGTGGCGTAGGTCGTGCAAGTGATATGACAGTCGAATTGGATAATGCGCTGGAAGCGAAGGCAGTCAGCGGGAACCGCTCTGATTGGGCAACAATGTCCTACCTTGGTCGCGTAAATTATGCTTATGACAACCGCTATTCTTTCACAGCGTCTTTACGTGCAGATGGTTCTTCCCGTTTTGGTCCCGACAACCGGTTTGGTTACTTTCCTTCCTTTGCCGGTGCATGGACGGCTTCAAATGAAGATTTCATGAAAGACATTTCGCAAATCAGTTTTCTAAAATTACGCTTGGGTTACGGAAAAACCGGTAATCAATTAATATCCGGCTACATTTATGCAGATAAATTGGAAGTCAACGGGCAGTACAATTTCGGAAGTTCGCGAGGATTTGCGTCTGTTCCGGCAGGTATTATTTATCCTAACAAACTGCCTAATCCTGCGGTAAAATGGGAAAGTGCTGAACAGTATAATGTTGGATTCGACGTTTCTGTTCTTGATAGTCGCATATCGCTGACAGCCGATTTTTATTTGAAAAACACGAACGATATGTTGACTCGCGTTCCGGTTCCACAAACAAGCGGTTATTCTCTTAATTCAGGCGACTGGCCTTATATGAATATCGGTCAAGTGAGAAATACCGGTGTAGAACTTACATTGAGCACGGTCAATTTCGACACAAAAGATTTTCGGTGGAGCAGTGACTTCAACATAGCATTCAACAAAAATGAAGTGATAGATGTAGGCGGAATTGATATTTATGGAACGAACGCAATCATAGAAGGTCAACCCATCAATGTATTTTACGGATATGTCGTTGACCATATTTATCAAAACGTAGATGATGTATTTACCGGTCCTGCAATGGAAAGTCGGGCAGCCGACCGTGCAAGTTACAATCCTTACCTCAACACTGCTCCGGGAGATATTGCATTTAAGAAATTGACTGAAGGCGATGTAATTACCGAAGAAGACCGTACCGTTATTGGAAGTCCGCATCCTAAATTTACTGCCGGATTGAACAATACGCTGACGTATAAGAATATAGATTTGAGTTTCTTTCTACAAGGAGTTTACGGCAATAAAATATTCAATCATGTCCGGCTGGAACATGAAGGTATGTCCACAACATACAATCAGTTTGCATCGACAAAAGATCGATGGACGGGCGAAGGAACCAGCACAACCATGCCACGAGCCATTTATGCCGATCCGAACAATAATATCCGTGTTTCCGACCGGTTTATTGAAGACGGTTCGTTTTTGAAGATAAGAAACGTAACATTGGGTTACAATTTGCCCAAACAATGGACAAATTTTATGTCAATAAAAGTGTATGCAAATATCGACAATCTCTTGACGTTTACAAAATATTCGGGATTGGATCCGGAAGTTGGTCTAAACGGTTACGACAATTTTATTTATCCTCCGGCAAGAACAATCTTGTTTGGTCTTAATGTTAAATTTTAAATTTTTATTATCATGAAATCAAATATAAAATACGGTATCTTTTTAATGGCGATTGTATTAAGCAGTTGCATGGATTATTTGGAAAAATTTCCGACCGACCAGATAGTTTCCGATAACTTTTTTAAGATGGCAACACCCGAAGAGGTCGAAAACACAGTAAATTCCATTTACCAACCATTGCAAAGTTCCTATATGTACAATTTGCGTATGTGGTGTTTGGATATTGTTGCCGGCGAAGGTCGCGTAGGTAACGAAGCCGGTGGAAACGGAATTGAAACCGTGCAATTATCCAATTTCATAGCCAACTCCGACAACAACGGTGCAAAAGAGTTGTGGCGCGGTCCTTGGCGAGGAATCAACCGGGCAAGTTGGGTAATTGACAATATTGATGTTTCGCACAATATTATTGGCGATAGTTTGGTCACTCGTTACAAGGGAGAGGCTTATTTTCTAAGAGCCGTTTATTACTTCAATTTGGTACGTTTGTTTGGCGATGTTCCCCTATTCAGACATCCGCAAACGGGTAGCGACAACCTGCAAGTGGCAAGAACTCCAAAAGAACAGGTATATGCCGCCATCATTGAGGATTTGGAAAATGCAGCAAAAAATTTACCTGAAATTTACGAAGGTAAAGATATAGGACGTGCAACAAGCGGCGCCGCCAACGGTTTGCTTGCCAAAGTATATATGACACTCAAACAGTACGACTTAGCAATAGGTTTGATAGAGAAAGTTATTAATACAGATGTCTATTCATTGAATGCCAATTATCAATACAATTTTAGTTCTACACGTGAAAATGGTCCCGAAAGTCTTTTTGAAGTACAGTACGAAAAGGGTTCGTCTTATGATCCGTTCGACATTTTGAGTCAGGGCGGTTGGCACAACGAATTTATGGCTCCCTTGGCACCTATCAATATTGGCGGGTCTTATGGCAATTTCGGATGGTTTCATGTTTATCAAGAATTTGCCGATAGTTATGAGGCGGGCGATACACGCAAAGCCGTATCTATCTTTTCCGCAGGGGATGTTTATCAAGGTTGGACGTATGATCCCTCTGTTTCAACTACAGGATATAACGTTAAAAAATTCATGACTTCCGACTACGGAATAACCAAAGCAATGGATAGTCCGTTGAATTTTCCCATTCTTCGTTATTCGGATTTACTGCTATTGTATGCCGAAGCATTGAATGAAACCGGTCGCACAGCCGATGCTTGTGCTCCGGCATCAGGCGCGAACAACGGAGGTCCCTTAAATCGCGTTAGAGTTAGAGCAGGCTTAGCAAACGTAACCGGAAATCAGGCACAGATTCGCGAAATAATCCGCCACGAACGCCGGATGGAGTTGGCTTTTGAAGGCGGTCACCGCTGGTTCGACCTGATACGCTATGACAACAACGGGGAATATGCCAAGACATTCTTTCACAGCATCGGAAAAACCAATTTCTCTTTGCCCAAGCACCTGTTGCTTCCCGTTCCCATTGATGATATTGATGCTAATCCAAACTTGTTGCCCAACAATACAGGCTGGTAATAACAATGATAATAAAAATAGAATGAAAAAGAAATTTGAAATAAATAATCCGGAAGTTTTTTTCGATTTGAAAACAGGTAAGCTATGCTCTGAACAAACAGTAGCATCTCAAAAAGAATTACAACAACTTACAGGCGTGTTTGCCGATGAAGCGGAACGACAAAAAATGAATCCGTCGGAAATCGTCTATTCTGTGGAATCTTATCTTCCTGTGCCGGATGGAAAAAAAGGCGGATTGTTTTGGGGCGTTACAACTATTCAGCCG